>JAYTFQ010000450.1:0-14576 GCA_043734225.1 Anaerolineales bacterium
CAGCCCGCCGTCTCTTTTTTGGTCCCAACTTGCCGGAATTTTCGCTTGTCAAGCGCGCGGCCGAAAGGCCCGCGGTGTGACAAACGGGCCGGCGCCGGAGCGAGCTCTACACTTGCCGCGCCAGCAGGTCGCGCACACCCGGCAGCCCGTCGCGGGCGCAGGCGCGCAGCAGCTCGGTATTGATGGCGCGCACCAGCCCGGGCCCAGCGTACACCAGACCGGTATAGATCTGAACCAGCGCGGCGCCGGCACGCAGCTTTTCGAGCGCATCGGCTGGGGTCAGGATGCCGCCGACGCCGATGATGGGCAGCTGTCCGTTAGTCAGCCGCGCCAGCCGGCGGATCATCGCTGTGGAGCGCGCTCGCAAGGGCGCGCCGCTGGTGCCGCCCGGCAGGTCGGCGGCCTGCGGGACGCCGTCGCGGCTGGTGGTGGTGTTGGAGACGATCAGGCCATCGGCGCCGGCGCGTGTGACGGCGGCCAGCACATCGTCGCTCTCAGCCTCGGTCAGATCGGGCGCGATCTTGACCAACACGGGCAAGCGCGGCCGCAAGCCGTCGCGCAGCTCGATCAGCGCCCCAAGCAGCGCCTCCAGCGCGGCGCGCGCCTGCAACTGGCGTAGACCCTGGGTATTGGGGCTGCTGATGTTTATGGCCACGTATTGCGCCTGGCGGCGGGCGTGAACGGCGCGCAGCAGGGCGCTGTAATCGTCTACAGCCTTGTCCAGCGGCGTGTCGCGGCCCTTGCCCAGGTTGACCCCCAGGCGCGTGGGCAGCCGGCCCGATTCGGACAGGCCCGGCGAAGCGGCCAACTCAGCCGGCAGCGCGTCGATGCCGGCATTGGGAAAGCCCATGCTGTTCACCAGCGCCTGCGCGGCCGGGAAGCGGTGGACGCGCGGCCGCTGGTTGCCGGCCTGCGGCATCCGGGTGAGCGTGCCAATTTCCAGGTGGCCGAAACCAAGGGCGCTCAGCCCGCCGACGGCGGCGCCGTTTTTGTCGTAGCCGGCGGCCAGACCGACCGGGTTCTTAAAGCGCAGCCCAAATGCCTCCACCTCCAGGCGCGAGTCATTCACCTCGAACAGGCCGCGCAGCAGCCGGCGCGTTACCGCGAACCGCCCGGCGGCGCGCAGCGCGGTAAGCGTCAAGCCGTGAGCGCGCTCGGCATCGAGCCGGAAAAGTAGCGGGCGAATGAGCGGATACACCGTTAGTGACGGCTGGCCTGCATGAACCGCCGCACCTCGTCAGCCTGGGCGCCGGTAATCGCGGCGCTGGTCTGCCAGATGGCGAGCAGTTGGCTGAGCGTAGCCACGGCGTGCAGGCGATAACCGGCGCCTGCCAGCAGTTCGGCGGCGCCTTGCTCGCGGTCAATCAGGACGACGATGTCGCGCACCGCCAGACCGGCCGCGGTCAGCTTCTCAATCGACTCGATCTTGGTCTCGCCGGTCGAGGTCAAATCGTCGATCACTACGGCGGTTTGACCGGGCTGAAAGTCTCCTTCCACGGCGGCGCGGGTGCCATAGTCCTTTGCCTCGCGGCGAGGATAGATGACCGGCCGGCCCATTTCGAGCCCGATGGCCGTGGCAATCGGCAGCGCGGCGTACGGGATGCCGGCCAGCCGATCAAATGTCAGACCATCCAGCAACTGGGCATAGGCGCGCGCCACGGTGCGCAGGGCCTCCGGGAATGAGACCAGCCGGCGCAGGTCTAGATAAATCGGAGACTGCGTACCTGATTTCAGGGTGAACTGGCCGAATTTGACGCAGCCGGATGAAAGGAGGGCATCCGCTAACAGGCGTTGTAAATGGTTGTTGGTAATTGGCAATGGGTCATTGGAAAGTGGCAATGCGGGCGGCGCTGGAGTCAGGGCTTTGCGGGCGGCACGGATTTCGTCTCGCAGACGTTTGGCTTCGGCAGCCGGGTCGGCGGCGCGGACGATGCTGCGCGAAGCGCTGAGGACCAGGCCCAGCCCATCGGCGCGCAGGCCGGCGGCCAGCACTGCCGCAATTTCGCCGCCCTGTGCCCCAATGCCGGGCACCAGGAACCACAGGTCCGGCGCTTCCGCGCGCACCCGCGCCATGGCGGCCGTGTCGGTAGCGCCCACCACCAGGCCCACGTTGCCTAACCGGTTCCAGGCGCGGGCGTGGCGCGCCACCTCGACATACAGAGGGCCGGCGGCCTCTGACTGAACCGTCAGTGCCTGAAACTCATCCGCGCCCGGGTTGGACGTCTTGCACAGCACGAAGACACCGTTTTCGGGTTTGGCGATAAACGGCGCCAGGGAGTCGCTGCCCAGATAGGGGCTGAGCGTGATGGCATCGGCGCCGAGCGTCGGGAAGGCGGCGCGAGCGTAGGCCTCGGCCGTGTCGGCGATGTCGCCGCGCTTGGCGTCCAGTATCACCGGAATGCCTTCGGGGATGGTGGCGATCACATCCAGCAGCGCCAGCATGCCCTCCGGTCCAAAAGCCTCAAAGAAAGCGCTATTGGGCTTGAAGGCCAGGGCGTATTCGGCGGTGGCCTCGATGATCCGCGCGCACTCTTCGCGAATGGCCTCCACGCTGCCGCCGCGCGGGTCCAGGCCGATGCACAGCAGCGAGTCAATTTCGGCCGCGCGTGCCGACAGCCGCTCGAAGAAGCTTTGGCCCGTCAATTCGTTTGCCATCAGGCCTTCCCCAAAACAATGGCCAGCAGCGCCATGCGCACGTACAGGCCATACTCCATCTGGCGAAAGTAAGCGGCGCGCGGGTCGGCATCCACCTCGGTCGCAATCTCGCCCACGCGCGGCAGCGGGTGCATCAGCGCCATCCGCGAGCGGAAATGCGTCATGGTCTCGGGCGTGATGACGAAGGCGTTCTTGACCGACTCGTACTCGGCCAGGTCAGCGAAGCGCTCCTTCTGGACGCGGGTCACATACAGCACATCGGTGTCGGCCATCACCGGCTCCAAGCTGTCGTATTCGGCCTGGCGCACGCCCTTGGCCGCCAGCTCGTCGCGCAGCTCGGCCGGCAGCTTCAAAATCGCCGGCGACACGTAGTTCAGCCGTGTGTCGTACAGCGACAGTAGCCGAGCCAGCGAATGCACCGTGCGGCCATATTTCAGATCGCCAAGCATGGTCACCGTCAGCCCCTCGGTGGTGCCCAGCTCCTCGCGGATGGTGAACAGGTCCAGCAGCGCCTGGGTTGGGTGCTCCCCAATGCCGTCGCCGGCGTTGATAATGGGCTTGCGCGCATATTGGGCGGCAATGGCGGCTGAGCCGGTTTCTGGATGGCGCAGCACAATAATGTCCGAGTAGCTCTCCAGGGTGCGGATGGTGTCCGGCAGACTCTCGCCTTTGGAGACCGACGAAAACTTGACGTCGTTGATCTGGATGACGCTGCCGCCTAGCCGTTCCATGGCCGCCGCGAAGGACGACGAGGTGCGCGTGGACGGTTCGTAAAACAGATTGGTGAGAATTTTGCCCTTGAGCAGATCAAACGTGCCGACATGGGCCACCATGGTGCGCATGGTCTCGGCCACGCCAAAGATGTATTCCAGGTCGTCACGGCCAAATTGCGAGACCGACAGGATATCTTTGCCGTAAAAGCGGCCGGTGCGCTGGTCGCCGAGGGGCAGATGGATGTTTTGCAGGTGAACGGGGAGAGTCATCTAGGTCCTTTCGTCAACGTCAGGGAGCAGCTCTCACATTGCGCCCCGAGCCGGGGGCCGCTATCACTTTTTCGCCATCATACGCCAGTTCGCCGCGCAGTGTGACACTTGTGACGCGCCCGCGCAGCCGCCAGCCCTCGAACGGCGTCCAGCCGCAGCGCGACTGCGCTTGCGCGGCTTGCACGGTCCAGGTTTGGTCAGGGTCCACCTCGATCCAGGTATCGGGTTGGGGCAGCAGGTCGAAGATGCGGGCCGGGTTGGCGCTCATGCGGCTGACCACGTCCTCCAGGCTCAGCTTGCCGGCCTCGACCGCCGTCAGCCACAGCGGCAGCGCTGTCTCCAGGCCCGGAAAGCCGGGCGGGGGGCTGGCGCTTTCCTTTTCGGCGAGGGTGTGAGGGGCGTGGTCGGTGGCAAAGCAATCCACCACCGCCAGGTGCGCCCACAGCGCATCCACGTCGTCTTGCGTGGCCAGGCGCGGCCTGACCTCGATAAAGCCGCCGGCCAGGTCGGCGTCACGGGTGAGGAACAGGTGATGCGGGCAGACCTCGCAGGTCACCTTGACGCCGCGCGCGCGGGCCTTGGCGATCAGCTCAATCTCGTCACGCTTGCTGACATGGCATATGTGCACCGCCCGGTCGTACAGCTCTGCGATGAACAGCACGGCGGCCACCGTCCGGCCCTCGGCGTGGGCCAGGATAGGGCGCTCGCGCGGCCAGGCGGCGAAATGCGCTTCGAGCGAGTGCAGGTCATCCAGCCGCAGCGGGCCAAAGGTGGCATCCAGATACAGCTTCAGACCGGTGCAGCGCGGCGCCAGGCGGGCGGCTTCGGCGGCGTTGTGCTCGCCGGCTCCAAAGTGAATGCCATAGTCGCAGCGGGCGCGGGTCGCCGCGGCGGCCTCTTTGGCGGCCAGGCTGGCCTCATCCACGATGGGCGGTGTGTTGTTGGGCATGTCCAGCACGCAGGTAAACCCGCCGGCCAGCGCTGCTGCCGTGCCGCTGTCCCAGTCTTCCTTGTGCGTGGCGCCGGGGTCGCGCAGATGGACGTGTGGGTCGATTAGGCCGGGCAGGCGTAGGTTGGTCATGCCCGCCTCCGGCGCCGGTCAGCGCCGTCAGGCAGCAGGCAAAAAAAAGAGCCGATGGATCGGCTCTTCATTGGAATATTGTGAATCGTGTGCCTGAGATCCGGCCAGCGGCCGGTGAAGGGGTGAGTGAGAAAACGTATGGCCATTCGACCTCTGAATCGCCGCCGCCAAACGTGCCGGGGACTGTGTGGATCATAAGAGGCTCGCGGCCGTGTGTCAAGTGCCAGCGCCTGACCAATTATCATTCGAAACATTGGTCACTTTGTACAACTTTCGATCACTCCCGGCCCATGTTACACTACGGCGACTGACCCATTCCCGATTACCGCGCGAAGCGACTGACAACAGGTCTTCTCTTAACTATGCCAACCGCAATCCTCTCCGTTCATGACAAGTCCGGCATCATCGAATTCGCGCGCGTCCTTCTGGAGCAGGGCTGGAGCCTGGTGGCCTCCGGCGGCACGGCGCGCCTGCTGCGTGACAATGGCTGCACCGTCACCGAGGTGGCCGACTACACCGGCTCGCCGGAAATATTGGGCGGCCGAGTCAAGACACTGCACCCCGCGATCCATGGCGGCCTGCTGGCGCGCAACACCGATGCCGATCGAGCTGAGCTGCGAGCCTTGGGCTGGGACACGATTGACCTGGTGGCGGTCAACCTGTATCCCTTTGAGCAAACCGTGGCCGAGCCGGGCGTTACCCTCGAGAAGGCGGTCGAGAATATCGATATTGGCGGCGTGACCCTCATCCGTGCCGCATCCAAGAACTTCGACCGGGTGACGCTGGCCTGCGACCCGGCCGATTATCCGGCTATCGTGAGCGAGTTGCGGGCGGGCGGCGTGTCGGCCGCCACGCGCCGCCGGCTGGCGCTGAAGGGTTTTCACCAGACGGCGCACTACGATCACGCCATTGAGACCTATCTGGCACAGCTCCCCGCCGCTGAACCGGCAGCCGAGGCGCCGCAGCCCTTAATGCCGATCCTTTATCCGATCCAGAGCCTGCGCTACGGCGAGAACCCGCACCAGTCCGCTGAGCTATATGGCGACGTGCCGGGCGTGGGGCCGCTGGGCGGCCAGGTGCTGCAAGGCAAGGAGCTGTCGTACAACAACCTGCTGGATTTGGACGCTGCCTGGCGCGCGGCGCTGAGCTTTGACCGGCCCACCATCGCCATCGTCAAGCACCTGTCGCCGTGCGGCATTGCTTCGGCCGATGACCTGGCAACGGCCTTCGCCGCCGCGCTGAAGTGCGACCCGCGCTCCGCTTACGGCGGCGTCATTGCCAGCAACCAGCACTTCGATGAGCGCGTGGCGCGGGCGCTGGGCGACTTGTTTGTGGAGTGCATCGCGGCGCCCGGCTTTTCGCCGGAGGCGCGTGAGGTGCTGGCCAAACGCAAGAACTGCCGCTTAGTGGCCATCGCCGGTGCCCAGCCGGCCGCGGAGTACGAACTGCGCTCCATCACGCATGGCGTGCTGCGCCAGACGGTGGATCACGGCGACCCGGCCGGTGTGGAGTGGCGCGTTGTATCGAAGCGCGCGCCGACCGAGGCCGAGTGGCAGGCGCTGCGCTTCGCCTGGCGCGCCTGCCAGCATGTGAAGTCCAACTCGATTGTGCTGGGGAAGGGCGAGGCCACGGTGGGCATCGGCGGCGGACAGCCCAACCGGGTGGACTGCGTGCGCATCGCCGTTGAGCGAGCCGGCGAAGAGGCGCGCGGCAGTGTGCTGGCTTCGGATGCCTTTTTCCCGTTTCCAGACTCGGTGGAACTGGCGGTGGCGGCCGGCGTGACGGCGATCGTGCATCCGGGCGGCTCGGTGCGGGATGCGGAGTCGCTGGCGGCCGCGGACGCCGCGGGGTTGGCGATGGTCGTCACCGGTGTGCGGCACTTCCGCCATTAGCGATGGTCCGTTTCGCGAATTTTGCTTGGGGTCGTTCTGGCCGGACGCGCGGATAGAATCTGAGGTCTCACATGCCTACCTTCAAGATCGAGGTCAGCAAAGACTACACCATCTTCGCCGCGGCTCATTTTGTCAGCTTCGACGAGAACAATATCGAGCCGCTGCATGGGCACAATTACCGGACCGCGGCCGCTATAGAAGGCGACCTGGATGAGAATTCGTACGTCTCCAACTTCACCACCCTCAAGCGCGCCCTGCGCGCCGTGTGTGACAGTTTGGACCATGTCTTGATTTTGCCGACCGGCAACCCCCTAATCGACGTTCGACGCGAGGGCGAGTCCTACACAGTTGTGGCCGGCGGCAAGACCTATCAGTTCCCGGCCCCGGACGTCGTGCAGTTGCCCATCCACAACACCACCGCCGAGCTGATCGCCACCTGGATTTGGGACCAGGTGGTGGACCGGCTGCGGCTGGCTGGGGGCCTGCGCGCCGGGTTGGTGGCGCTGACGGTGGAGGTCGAGGAGTCTTTTGGCCAACGCGCCATCTACCGGCGTGAGCTGGAATGGCCCTAGTCACGCTGGCGCTGGGATCCAACCTGGGGGATCGGGCTGAGAATTTGCGGCGGGCGCGCACAGCGCTGGCCGCGGATTTTCAGCTCACTGCTTGCTCGAAGCTCTACGAAACCGAACCGGCCTATATGGCCGATCAGCCTCGCTACTTCAACCAGGTGTGCCAGGGGATAACGGCGCTGCCGCCGCTGGACGCCTTGCGGCGGCTTAAGTCGCTGGAGACAGAACTCGGGCGCGTGCCCAGCGCGCGTTTTGGGCCGCGGCTGATTGATCTGGATTTACTGTTCTATGACGACCAGCTCATCGATGCACCCGAGTTGGTCCTGCCACACCCCCGCATCGCCGAGCGAGCGTTCGTCCTGGTGCCGCTGGCGGAAATTGCTCCCGATCTCATCCATCCACAACTCGGCCTGACGGTGGCGGAGCTTTTACGGCAATTGGGCGACACCCGCGCCGCCATCTGGCCGGCCACGGAAGCCGACCACCGGGACGGTCGGCTCATGATTGGTCAATCCACGTTTGAGTGGGGCACGCAAACTTATATCATGGGCATTATCAACGCCACCCCCGACTCGTTCTCGGGCGATGGGACGCTGGGCGGATCTGAAGCGGATGCGGTGGCGCGGGCCGTGGCGCAGGGCGTGGCACAGGTGGCGGCTGGGGCGCAAATGCTGGATGTGGGCGGGGAATCCACCCGACCCGGCAGCCAGCCGGTGCCTTTGGACGAAGAGCTGCGGCGGGTGCTGCCGGTGGTGGCTGGGCTGGCCAGGGCTGTGTCGGTGCCCATCTCCATCGATACTTACAAGGCCGAAACAGCCCGGCAGGCGCTGGCGGCCGGGGCCACGATCATCAATGACGTGTGGGGGCTGCGCATGGACCCGGCCATGGGCGCCGTGGCGGCTCAGGGTGGCGCGGCGCTGATCCTCATGCACAATCGCAGCCGGCCCAAGGATGCCGCCCAGTCGGCGCAGTTGGGCGGGCGCTATGTGGGCGTGGAATACACGGACATGCTGGCGGATATTGCCCGCGCGCTGGGAGATTCGGTGCATATGGCGCTCCAGGCCGGCGTGGCTGCCGACCATATCATCATTGATCCGGGTATTGGTTTCGGAAAAACGGTCGAGCAGAATCTGGAGCTTGTGGACCGCTTGGCCGAGTTGCGCGCCCTGGGTTATCCCATGCTGGTTGGACCCTCGCGCAAGTCATTTGTGGGTTATACGCTGAATTTGCCGCCCGAGCAGCGGCTGGAAGGCACCGCCGCCGCGGTGACACTGGCCATCGACCGCGGCGCCGATATCGTTCGGGTGCATGATGTGGCCGCCATGGCGCGCGTGGCGCGCATCGCGGATGCCATTGCGCGGCGTGGGAGGCTGAGTTCAATATGACGCCCCAGGAAACCAACTTCTGGCTTTCGACGATTGATTTGCCCACCGGGTCCGCGGCTGGCGATTTGCCGGCTCGAGTAGATGTTGCCGTGATCGGCGCCGGCATCACTGGCCTCTCGGCAGCCAGGGCGCTGGCCAAAGGAGGGGCCAGTGTGGCCGTGCTGGAGGCGCATCATCCAGGCTGGGGCGCCAGCTCGCGCAACGGCGGCATGGTGCTGACTGGGCTAAAGGTTGGGGTGGAAACTTTGGTTGCCAACTACGGGCTCGAGCGCGCCCGGCGACTGCACGCGGCCTCGGTCTCCTCCATCGACTGTGTGGAGCAGGTGGTGCGGGAAGAAGGCATTGCCTGCGACTTCGCGCGGCGCGGGCATCTAGAGACCGCCGCCCGGCCATCGCACTTCCGGGATTTTCAAAGCGCCGCCGAACGGCTGGAGCGCGATTTCAACCACAAGGTACGGCTGGTCGCGCGCGCTGATCTATCAGCCGAGATTGGATCGGACCTGTACTTCGGCGGGTTGATGGACGAGGCCAGCGCCGGCTTGAACCCGGCCCGCTATGTGGCTGGGTTGGCCCGCGCCGCGGCCACAGCCGGCGCCAGCCTATGGGCGGAAACGCCGGTGCAGCGTGTATCCCGTGCGGGCGCCGGCTTCCGAGTGAAAACGGCCCGCGGCGATCTGACCGCGGGCAACGTGGTCGTGGCCACCAGCGGCTACACCGGACCCGCCACGCCGCGCTTGCGCCGCCGCATCGTGCCCATTGGGTCGTACATCATCGCCACCGACGTCTTGCCGGAGGCCCTGGCGAATGAGGTGAGCCCGCGCGACCGGATGATCTTCGACTCCAAGAATTTCTTGTATTACTTCCGCCTGACGCCCGACCGGCGCATGTTGTTTGGCGGCCGGGCCGGCTTTTTTCCCGAGACGCCCAGCACCGTGCGCGAAAGCGCGGACATTCTGCGGCGGGCCATGCTGTCGGTGTACCCGCAGCTCGCTGGGCGGCCCGTGGAATACGCCTGGGGCGGCACGCTGGACTTTGCCTTCGACTTGATGCCGCACCTGGGGCAGATGGATGGGCTGTGGTACGCGTTGGGCTACGCCGGGCACGGCGTAGCGTTGGCGAGTTGGATGGGAGCAATGCTGGCGCGCGGGCTGCAGGGCGATCAGAGCGTCGACAACCCGTTTGCAGATTTGCCCTTTCCGGGCGCGCCGCTGGGATTGTACGACGGGCGGCCCTGGTTTCTGCCGCTGGCCGAAGTTTGGTATCGGTTTCTGGACTGGGTCAGCTAATCGGCCTTAGCCTCGGATCAGCTTAAGGCGCAGTTGGTTAAGCGCCGCGGTGCCCACCCAGCGCACCGCCAGCGCCGGGTGGCCGCCAAAGCCCATCTTCAGCGTTTCCACCCCTTCCGCTCCAGCGAGCGCCACTTCCAAATGGGGCGGGTCGGCGCCCATGTCCAGCCGGACCCCAATGCCCCAATCCGCCGTTTGCCGCGCGGCGCTGGCCAGATCAGCCGGGTTGGTGGTGGCGTCCGCGGCCAGCGTGCCGCCGCGGAACACATGCGCCGCCATGGGCAAGCGCCCCAAGCGCAGCGCCACATCGCCGGCCGTGCCGGCCTCGCCCACGGCCACGGTCTGGCCTTTCTGGGCCAACAAATCCGCGACCACCTCTTCCACTTCGGCCGTGCCGATAGCGTAGATAAAGTCTCCCAGCCGGCTGCGCAGATCGGCTTCCAAAGGCTGCAGCAAGGCTTCGGCTTCTTCAATGGTGCCGGCCTTGGCGGTGATACGCACATCCGTCTGCCCTGGGTGGGCGGCCAGTCCCACTGTGGGGTTGCTCAATTCTTCCAAATCGCCAATGCGGGCGTCAATCAAGCTTTCGCCAATGCCCACGGTGCGCAGCACACGGCTGCGAATTACCGCTGGCAGCGTAATGCGCTGGCGCAGATAAGGCAGCACCGTGTGCTCGAGCATGTATTCCAGCTCGCGTGGAACGCCGGGCAGCGAAATAACGGCGCCGTCCGGGTGCTCCACGATGAAGCACGGCGCCGTGCCGACCGGATTTTCCAGCGCCAACGCCCCGGCGGGCACATAGGCCTGCTTGCGGTTGTTTTCGGTGGCCTGGCGGCCAAATCGCACAAAGCGCGCCTCAATCTGGGCCCACAGCTCCGGCCGGAATTCCAATTCCAGGCCAAAGGCGCGCGCAATGGCGCCGCGCGTGGGATCGTCCACCGTTGGCCCCAGCCCACCGCTGGTAATCACGATGTCGGAGCGGCGTCGAGCCTGGTTCACCATCTCGGCGATGCGGGCCTCGTTGTCGCCCACGGCGGAGATCCACCACAGGTCTAGGCCAATTTCGCGCAGACGGCGGGCGATATGGGCGGAATTCGTGTCGGAGATTTCCCCGAGCAGCAGCTCGGTGCCAATGGCGATGATTTCAGCGTTCAAGGGTTTTGACGGCTCACAGGTGGGGTAGGGCGCCTAGCGGCGGCGCTGGCCGTAAAGCAGCTCTTCGCGAATGCGCAGATCGGTGCCGCGGATCTTAAGGCACAGGTCAGCGGCCAGGTTGCGCATCAGCCGATAGCCGAGCTGCGGGTAGGTGTCGCACAACAGAATAAGTTTATCACGCGGGATGACCAGCAGTTGCGTGCTGTTCGAGGCGCAGCGGGCCGAGGCGGAGCGCAGGCCCTGATCCACTAGTGCCACTTCGCCAAAGGATTGGCCGCGGCGCAGCGTGGCAATCGTTATCGGGCCCGGACTTTTCACGTCGTCGCCACCCACCAAGGCCGGGTCCACCTGAATGTCAATGTCTCCCTGGGCGATGATATACAGCTCGTCGCTGGCGGCATTCTCCTCAAAAATGACTTCGCTGGCGTTGCAGCGCCGCTCCTGGCACAAGGCCGCCACCAACTCAAGCTGGGTGGGGGTCAGCTCGAAAAAAATGTCGGCCTGCTTGAGGCTGTTGGCAAATGACATGGCGGCTCCTGGCGTGAGGTTGACGAGTCTAGCATATTCAACAAAAAAGGGGAGTGACAATGCTATACTGCGCGCAAACCAGGCCCTGGCGGATGGGAGCAGGCCGGCATGCGCATCGGCATGATGCTGGATATGTACAAGCCCTATATCAGCGGCGTCACCCACTATGTGACGCTGAACAAGCGTGTGCTCGAGCAGCAAGGGCACACGGTTTTTGTATTCACGTTTGGCGGCGAGGATTATGAGGACGACGAGCTGCACGTGGTTCGTTCCGCCGGCCTGCCGCTGATCGTCAAGGAAACCGGCCTGAGCCTCAACCTGCGCTACTCGCTGGCCGCCCAGCGCAAGGTGCGCAGCATGGATGTGATCCACGTGCACCACCCCTTTCTAAGCGGCCAACTGGCGCTGCGCTATGCTCGCTCGCGCGGCGTGCCCGTCATCTTCACCAACCACACCCGCTATGACTTGTATGCCCACCACTACCTGCCCTCGTTCATTCCCGAAGCCGTCAGCCAGACTTTCCTGCAAACGTATCTGCCGAACTTTTGCCAGCATTGTGACCTGGTGATTGCGCCCTCGCCCGGCACCGCCCGCGTGCTGCGCGAGTTGGGTGTGGCCGCCGAAATGAAAGTCATCCCCAACGGCATTGACCTGTCGCCCTTTCGCGGGCTGGTCCCGGTGCGGACGCGCGCTGAGTTGGGGCTGCCCGAGGGCAAAGTGATATTGATGTACCTCGGCCGCCTGGGGCCGGAGAAGAACCTGGCGTTTTTGCTGCGGGCCTTCAGTGGCGTGGCGGCGGCCTGCCCGGAGGCTGTCCTGGCGCTGGTGGGCGATGGGCCAGAGACGGACAACTTGCGCGACCAGTCTCAAAAGTCAGGGCTGGCGGCGCGCGTAATTTTTGTGGGCCAGGTGGCCCATGCAGAAGTTCCCGGCTTCTTGCGCGCCGCGGATGTGTTTGTCACCGCGTCGCAGACCGAGGTGCATCCGTTTTCGCTGATCGAGGCCATGGCGGCCGGTTTGCCGGCGCTGGGCATCGTCTCGCCGGGGGTGGGCGACACAATTGTCGCCGGCGTAAACGGCGAGCTTAGCACGCCGGATTTGGCCGTGTTCACGGCCAAGATGGTCCGGTTGGTGTTGGACCGTGACCGGCGCCGCGCGCTGGCCGAGGAGGCCTTGGTGACAGCCCAACAATTCGATATCAACCGCACTTCGGCGCTGGTGTTCAGCGAATATGAGCGGCTGGCCGGCCAGCGCACCCACCGCCGGCGAGGCTGGGCGGGTGTCAGTCAGCGCCTGCGCCATTGGCTGCCATGACCCAACAGCGGCGGCGGCTGGGCCAGCGCGGCGAACAAATGGCGGCCGATCGGTTAGCGGACATGGGATATGAAATCGTCGAGCGTAATTATCGCTGTCCGGCGGGCGAGATTGACCTGGTGGCGCGCCAGGGCGGGCGCTGGGTGTTTGTGGAGGTGCGCACGCGCCGCGGCGTGCGATTTGGCACGCCAGAGGAGTCTCTCACGGCCCGCAAGCGCGCCCACATGATTGCCTCGGCCCAGCACTACTTGCAGGCGCACGACGCGCAGCAAGCCGATTGGCGCATTGACGCAGTGGCCATTGTGCTCACACCCGCTGGACAACTGGAGCGCTTGGACGTGATAGAAAACGCGGTAACCGGCTGATGAACGCGCCAGACGCGACCGCCGCCCCCCACCGTCCGCGCGTGGCTGTGCTGGTGGGGCCAACCGCTGTCGGCAAGACCGCGGCGGCCATCGAGTTGGCCGAGGCGCTTAACGGAGAAATCATCTCGGCGGACTCGCGCTATTTGTATCGCGGCCTGGATATCGGTACGGCCAAGCCGAGCCTCAGTGAGCGGGCGCGGGTGCGGCACCATCTGATTGATGTGACCGGGCCTGATCAGCCCTGGAGCCTGGCGGAGTATCAGGCCGCGGCCGAGGCGGCCATTGCGGATATTTTGGGCCGCGGCCGGCTGCCGCTGTTGGTCGGCGGGACCGGCCAATATGTGCGGGCCGTGGTGGAAGGCTGGCTGGTGCCGCCAGGCGCCCCGGCCGGGCCGCTGCGGGCCGAGTTGGAACAATTGCTGGTGACCGGCGGCCTGCAAGCCCTGGGTGACCGGCTGCGCCAGGTGGACCCCGCCTCGGCGGCGGTGGTGGACACGCGCAACCCGCGCCGCGTGATCCGCGCCCTCGAAGTGGCGTTGACCACCGGCCAGTCGTTTGTGTCGCAGCGGCAAAAATCTCCGCCGCCTTTTGAGGCTGTGTGGCTGGGTCTGTGGCTGCCCCGGCCCGAGCTGTATGCCCGTCTCGACGCCCGCATTGACGCGATGCTGGCGGCCGGCCTGGTGGCCGAAGTGCAAGGCCTGGTAGCTCAGGGTTATGGCTGGGATCTTCCGGCCATGTCCGCGGTCGGTTATCGGCAGATCGGGTCGTTTTTGCGCGGCGAAGACACCTTGGACGACGCGGTGGTCGAAATTCGCCGGGCCACGCGCCAATTTGTGCGCCGGCAGGCCAACTGGTTCAAAATGGGCGATCCAGCCATCCACTGGGTGCGGGCGTCGCCGCCGGCTGCCAGCCAAATGGCCGCCTGGCTGCGCCTGCGTTTGGACGAACGGTGATTCTAGGGCGCCCGCCGTGCGCTTGACGGCAGCGTTGAGGCGCACTTAGTGCGCGCCCGCCGCGCGCACCGGCCGCTGATATTATCAACTCGGCAGGTTGCCTCTCTAGGTCCGCCTTCCATGTCGGGCGCAATTCACTCCGGTTCAAGGATTTTATTTATGTGGGATCACCAACATTATGTCCGTCACTAGGACCCCATTTTTACTGCCACTTGTTTTTGCGGTTTTTGGCCGAAAAACCACTACTGCCACTACTGCCAGATGAAAACTGACACTCACACCCTGCGGGCGGTAACTTGACCGATCGTTGCCCGCAATGGACGCCAATGGCGGCGATGGAGCTGCCGCCAATCGCGCCTGCAAGGCGCTCCCACAATGTACCAGCACGGTTGTCTATTGTGGGAGCGCCT
>JAYTFQ010000451.1:0-5821 GCA_043734225.1 Anaerolineales bacterium
TCGGCACTGAATTGCCGTCGACTTGCCATACGGACGCTCCTTCCTTGAACAGTGTATCTTCTCTTAGCACTCTGTCCAAGTTTTGGGGCGCACTACAGGGGCGCGCGTCCGGCTGGGGCGCGTTTGCTTTCGGCAGCTCGCCCTCCCCACTCCGCTGCGCTTCGGGGGACCATGTCACCCCGGCCCTCCACTCCCCTGCGCTTCGCTCCGGGGACCTCCGGCCGTGGTCTAGCGTAGGCCAGACCAGGGAGGGAGCGGAGCCAGGCGTTCTTCTTCGTGTTATTTAGTAGCCACCTGCCCCCTTCAGTTTAGGGGGTTCGTGGATGAGGGTTTGGCGGCGAGTATCAGGCGAGGCCGGGCAGGGTATATTCCAGGTCGTAGGCGTGGCCGCCGCCGGAGAAGTCGATGGTGAGGCTGCCGGACAGGCCGGCCAGGTCGCCGGCGCCGGTGTCGGGGACAACGGCGATGGTGAGCTGGAGCTGGCCGGGGGCCATGGTGCCGCTGTGCTGGAGGGCAAAACTGCCGGCGCGGCCGTGCAGGCTGCCGGTGACGCGCTCGATGGCGACGTAGCCGGCGGAGCCTTCCACGCGGCCGGCGGTGAGCATTTCGCCGTGGCTGGTGGCGGCCAGGTCCCCGTGAAATTCTTTGTCGAGCGAGAAGCGGCCGAGGCTGGCGGCGGGCGGCTGCTCGTCGAGGTGGAGGGGGAGGGTCGTGACGTCAAAGGTGCCGCGGGCGTGTGTGGTCATGAGTATATGGTATCACGAGGGGGATTTGTCAAGGGACACTTGCACCGGAACGCAAGTGCAGGTGTGGAACGGATGGGAGGGATGGGGGTGTGGGGGTAAAAAAGAGCAAGAGAAAGAAAGAGAAAAAGAAGAAGAAGAGAAAGACGAGACGGGCGAGACGGGCGAGACGGGCGAGACAGAGGGGAGGCAGGTGAAGCACCGGACGAGAAAAACCACGTTCCTGCCGGGGCCGGGTGTGACGACGGCGGAGGGGGGTGGGGTTATCTAGGGGGCCAGCGGGAGCGGTTCAGGCCGTGATGCGGAACAGACCCGAGACGGAGTAGGCGATCTGCTGCTGGGCGAAGTTGAGGGCATGGACCGACCACTGATAGAACAGGCCAGGGGCCAGGGCGGGCGCGACCAGCAGGGTATCAGGCGTGTCCTGGCGCAAGACAGCCTCGCCAGTCTCGTTGTTGAAGACATCCACGTGATAGCGAACCGTGTCGGGAAAACTTTCCCAGCGCAGCGTGACTGAGTCGCCGGCGAGGGCGGCGCCGATTTCAGGCGAGAGCAATTCAAATTTCTTCGAGAGCTCGAACTGGGACGAGCGGACCGCCTGGCCGGCGCCGATGGTGATGGAATGGCCGATCCAGGTCCAATACTCAGCGCTGGGCGCCACGGCATAGAGCATCCACTTGCCGGCGGGCGGATTTTCAAGGATGAACCAGCCGTCGGCGCCGGTCACCGTTTCGGCCAGGGCGGGCAACTCGTAATAGTTCCCCTCGGCTTTTAGCTCGATGTGGGCGCCGCCCACGGGCGAAGATCCCCAGACCACCTGGCCGGTGACGCGCAGGCCGGTGGCCGCGGCGGGAGGCGTGGCCGCGGCGGGAGGCGTGGCCGTGGCGGGAGACGCGGCCGTGGGCACAGTCTCGGCTGCGGCGGGGGCGGGCGCCGGCGCCGCGGAGCGCAGTTCGCTGGAATGGCCGGCAACGACCTGGAGCCCGCCGGCGCCGTTGAGCGCCCAGACGCGGGTGTAGCGGATGAGCTGGTTGATGGGTTGGCCCTGGTAGCTGCCCAGCAGGTGCATGAGCACCGAGACCACGGCGCCGCCCGGCAGCAGTTGGACGTGCTGCTCGGCGGGCGAGATGTCGATAAGGCGCAGGACGCCGGAGCGATGAAAGGCCAGGTCATCGGCCTTGGTGATGACCTGGCCGAAGTGATCGGTGAAATGAAGCTCGGGCGCGAGCAGGGCCTCCAGCGCGCCCAGGTCCGAAAATAACATGGCCAGGCGCAGGCGTTCTTCGGCGGCGGCAACTTGCTCTTCCATTGAGTTGGGCATGTGCGGTTCCCCTGGTGGCGCCCCGGGTGGGCGAAGAGGCGTAGTGTAATACGATCCGGCGGCGGCCGATAGGCCCCGGCTGGAGGTTGGACCCATCGTCTCGCGGCCTTATCGCGGCCAAACTCCGCACGGCGCTGCGGCAGATGTGACGCGCACGGGCACCCGCGATGCGGGCGTGGGGGGACAACCGTAAATTAAGTGTCTGAGCCAACGCAAGCCGGGCGCGCCGAGCGGCCGGACCCTGTTTGGTTGATGCCGGGTGCGTCAGGCCACTGGGTTTGGCTTGCGGCGCCGGGCAGCCGGAGGCACCCTGCCGGCAATCCTTGCACCCTGGGCCATTTGTACTATGATACTATTTTCTATCCGAATTCCTACCTAGTGGGGGCCGGAAAACACTTATGGCCGCAAGGGTTCTGGTTGTTGACGATAGTCAGGTGACGGGCAAGGTAACCCAAGCGTACCTGGAAGCCGCCGGGTATGAAGTGCGGACGGTGCTGGATGGCCAGATGGCGCTGCAGGCGGCCGAGGACCAGACCTGGGACTTAATTCTGCTGGACGTGGTGTTGCCGGGGATTGACGGTTTTGAGGTGTGCCGCCGGCTGCGCAAGCTGCCGGCGACGGCCAAAGTGCCGATCATCATGCTCACCAGCAAGTCGACCATCGCCGACAAGAAGGTGGGCTTCGAGGCCGGCGCGGATGACTATCTGACCAAGCCGGTGGAGGCGGCCGACCTGCAAATGCGCGCGGCGGCCCAATTGCGGCGGGCGGCGCGGGCGGCGCCCGAGTCGAGCGCGCCGGCCGTCAGCGGGCGCATGACGGCGGTGTTTGGTCTGCGCGGCGGAGCAGGCGCCAGCGGCATTGCCGTGAACCTGGCCGTCGTGCTGGCCAAGTTGTGGAGCGCGCCCATCCCGCTGCTGGATCTGGCGATGCCGTTGGGCGTGTGCGACACGATGTTGAACCTGCGGCCGCAGAACCGGCTGGACAGCCTGGTCTCGAAACCCATTGACGCCATTGACGGAGACGTGGTGAAGGCCTTTCTAACCGCGCACAGCAGCGGCGTGCAACTGCTGGCCGGGCTGGAAGACCCGGTGTCGGCCGAGCTGCTGACCGATAAGGTGATGGGGCTGATGCTGGAGCCGCTGCGCGAACGCTTCCCGCTGGTGCTGATGGACCTGGCGCACGACTTTTCGCCGGCGACGGTGGCGGCGCTGGACCAGGCAGAAACGGTGATCCTGCCGGTGACGCCGGAGCTGAACTCGGTGCGGCTGACGCGGGCCGCGCTGGAGGTGTTCAAGGCGCTGGGCTATGAGAAAGAGCTGCTGGTGATTGTCAATTGCGTGTTTGCCAAGCCGGGGCTGTCGCGCGGGCAGATTGAGAAAGCGCTGGGCCTGCCCATTCACATGGTGATCCCGTATTACGAGAACATCTGGACCCAGGCGATTAACCTGGGCACGCCGCCGCTGCTGGCCTCGACCGATAACACGCTGCTGACGACCTTTGAGGACCTGGCCTGGCAGGTGAGCGGGCCGGAACTGCGGACCAGCAAGCCAGTGGCGCCCAGCGCCACCTGGCAGCGGACGGCGCTGCGCTGGCGCGGGAAGGACACGCCCAAGAAGTGAGCGCGGCGCAGTGGGTGATATTCCGGCTGGAGGCCAACCAGTACGCGCTGCCGCTGGAGCGCGTGGTGGAGGTGGTGCGCGTGGTGGCCATCCGCGCCGTGCCAGACGGGCCGGCCTGGCTGGTGGGCGTCATCGACCGGCGCGGGCAGGCGCTGCCGATCATGGATCTGCGCGTGCGGCTGGGCCTGCCGCCACGGCCGCCGCGGCTGGACACGCGCATCATTGTGGCGGAGGTGGGCGGCGCGCAGGGCGAGTGCCTGCTGGGCCTGCTGGCCGATGAGGTGCTGGACGTGCTGACGCAGCCGGCCACGCTGGTGGCGCTGCCCCCCGCCCTGCCCGGCCTGACCGGCGCCCCGCTGGCCACGGTGCAGGCGCCTGACCGGCTGGTGCCGGTGTTTGACCTGACGCGGCTGAGCGCGGACGCGCAGGCGCTGGGCCGCGTGGAAACCGACCTGTTGTGACCAGCGCCGCGCCGCCTGGGCTGACCCCGGCCGACCAGGCGCGCTTTAGCGCCCTGGTGCGGTCGGCCAGCGGCATTGAGGTGCCGGAGGCGCGCCAGGCGGAGCTGGAACAGGCGCTGCACCAGGCGCAGGCGGCGATTGGCGCGCCCGACCGCGAGGCCCTGTACCAGCACCTGGCCGGCGCCAACGGCCGGGCGGCGCTGGAGGCGCTGGTGGAAGCGCTGACCATCGGCGAGACGCACTTTTTCCGCAACCGGCCGCAGTTCGAGGCGCTGGCCAACCACATCTTGCCCGAGCTGATTGAGCGCCGGCGCGCCAGCCGGCAACTGCGCCTGTGGAGCGCGGGCTGCGCCAGCGGCGAAGAGCCCTATTCGCTGGCCATCCTGCTGGAGCAACTGCTGCCGGACCTGGCCGAGTGGCAGGTGCTGATCCTGGCGACCGACCTGAACCGCCAGGCGCTGGCCAAGGCCGAGCGCGGGCTGTACAGCCCGTGGTCGTTCCGCGAGGTGCCGGCGGGCGTGCAGGCCACTTACTTCACGGCGCGCGAGCGCCAGTTTGAGATCGTGCCGCGCCTGCGCCAGCGGGTGACGTTCAGCTATCTGAACCTGGCGGAGGACAGTTATCCGTCGCTGCTGAACCACACTCAAGCGATGGACCTGATCGTGTTCCGCAACGTGCTGATCTATTTCGGCCCGGCCACCACCACCCTGGTGGTGAACCGGCTGCACAGCGCGCTGGCCGAGGGCGGCTGGCTGGTGGTGGGCCACGCCGACAATTCGTCCAATGCGTTCGACCAGTTCAAGCTGCGTAATTTTCCAGGGACGGTGGCATACCGGAAAGACAAAGAAAAAGAGAGAGACGCTGCGCGAGAAAGGTGGGTGAGCTGGGGGGCGGGCGGAGCAGCGGTGAGCCAGGCGGGGTGGGCGACGGCCCTAGGCAGCCAGGCAGCGTGGCCGACGGCGTCAAGCAGCAAGGCGGTGGCGGCGCTGGCGCCTGGCAGCCAGACAGCGTGGCCGACAGCGCCGGCGCCGCGCCTGCCAGAGACGGCCAAGGCGCGCCCAACCGCAGCCGGGGCAGCGCCACAGCCGGTGAATTCGGTGGCGCGCGACCGGTACCCGGAGGCAGTGGACCTGTGGCAGCAGAGGCGGCTGGACGAGGCGCTGTGGCTGCTGGCGACGCTGGCCGCCGCCGAGCCGGGTGAGGCGCGGGCGCCGTATCTGGCGGCGCGCATCCAGGCCAACCGCCAGCAACTGGCCGAGGCCGAGGCGCTGGTGAACGAGGCGCTGCGCCGGGCGCCGCTGAACGCGCCGGCCCACTATCTGCGCGGCCTGATTTTGCAGGAGACCGGCCGGCCGGAGCTGGCGCTGGCGGCGCTGCGCCGCTGCATTTATGCCGATCCGCAGTTTGTGCTGGGCCACTATGCGCTGGCCAATCTGCTGGCGCAGACCGGGCAGCCCGAGCGCGCGCGCAAGGCGCTGGACAACGTGACGCAATGGCTGGCCAGCCACCCGCGCGATGAGCTGCTGGCGGAGGGCGATGGGCTGACGGCCGGGCGGCTGAGGGAGATGCTGGCGGGGAAAGAGGGAAAGGCATGAGTGGGAAGATAGAAGGCGGTAGGCGGTAGGCGGTTGGCAGAATTATTGGCTCGTCCGGTCATAAAATGCCGGCCGAATGGGA
>JAYTFQ010000452.1:0-4578 GCA_043734225.1 Anaerolineales bacterium
AAAGTTGCCGGCGGGTCTCATTTGGCGATAATGCTACGATAATATGACGGTGAGTATTTTCGCCGCGCTTGATATTGAAGAGCCGGCTGCCCTGTTGGCCTATCTGCGGCAGGGCGGCCACATTGCGCCGGATGAGACGCCTGCGCTGGAGACGCTGGCGGGCGGCGTGTCCAGCCGCACGGTGCGGGTGACGCGCCCAGGCGGCGAAGCCTGGGTGCTGAAACAGTCGCTGGCCCGGCTGCGGGTGCGAGTGGAATGGTACAGCGACCCGGTGCGGGTGCACAATGAGGCCACGGCGCTGCGCTGGCTGCAGCAGTTGGCGCCGCCGGGCGCGGTGCCGGCGCTGATCTTTGAAGACCACGCCCAGCACCTGCTGGCCATGCAGGCTGTGCCGCAGCCGCACGCCAACTGGAAGGCGCTGCTGCTGGCTGGCGGGCTGGCCGGGCGGCACGTGCTGGCCTTTGGGCGGCTGCTGGGCGCTATTCATCGCCAGTCGTCCGAAAGGCTGGCCGAGCTGACGCCCGATTTTCCTAACCATGACTTCTTCGAGTCGCTGCGCCTCGAGCCGTATTATCGCTACACGGCTGGACAGTTGCCGGCCGCGGCCGAGTTTCTTAACTCACTTATCGATGAAACTCTGGCGCGGCGCCTGGCGCTGGTGCATGGCGATTACAGCCCGAAGAATATTCTGATCCATGCGGACCAGTTGATCCTGCTCGATCACGAGGTGGCGCACCTGGGCGACCCGGCCTTCGATGTGGGTTTTTCGCTGACGCACCTGCTGAGCAAGGCGCACCACCTGCCGGCGCAGCGCGCCGCGTTCGGCCAGGCCGCCGAGGCCTATTGGGCGGCCTATACCCAAGAGTTGGGCGCTGTGCTCTGGGGGGCCGAGCTGGAGGCGCGCGCCGTGCGGCACACCCTGGCCTGTTTGCTGGCGCGCGTGGCCGGCCGCTCGCCGCTGGAATATCTCACCCCGGAGGAGCGCGCCCGGCAGCAGGCGGCAGTGCTGGCGCTGCTGGCTGATGCGCCGGTGGCCGTGGCGGATCTAACGGAGCGCTTTCTTCACCAACTTGAGGGCCGATAAATACAGAGGATTGGCGGGCATGAGTGTTATTAAGAATTTATGGGGATTAGAAATACTCGACAGCCGCGGGCGACCGACGGTGCAGGCCACCTGCGTGCTCGGCTCGGGCGTTACCGCCACGGTCTCCGTGCCCTCGGGCGCCTCGACAGGCGCGGCCGAGGCGGTGGAGCTGCGCGATGGCGACCCGCGGCGCTATCGCGGCCGAGGGGCGCGCCAGGCGGCGGCCAATGTCGGCGGCGCGCTGAAGGATGCGCTGGCCGGCCGGGCGTTTGAGAGCCAGGCCGAGCTGGACCAGGCGCTGATCGCGCTGGACGGCACGCCGAACAAAAGCCGCCTGGGCGCCAACGCCATCCTGGCCGTGTCGCTGGCTTTCGCGCGCGCGCGCGCCGCTGAGCGGGGCGTGCCGCTGTACGTGGACCTGGCCGAACTGGCGCCAGCCGGCGGCAGCGGCGAGCAGGCCGCGCCGGCGCTGCCGCGGCCGACCATCAACTTGCTCAGCGGCGGCCAGCACGCCGGCGGGCAGGTGGCCATTCAAGATGTGCTCATCGTGCCGCTGTCATCCGCGACCGTGGCCGACTCGCTGGCGATGGCGGTGGAAGTTTTTCAGTGCGCCGCCGAGTTGATGCACGCGCGCTATGGCCTGCGGCTGCTGACCGCCGACGAGGGCGGGCTGGCGCCGCCGTTTGAAAACCTGGCGGCGATGTTCGGCCTGGCGGTGGATGCCATCGCCCGCGCCGGCCTGCGCCTGCAAATCGACATCGGCCTGGCGGTGGATGTGGCCGCCAGCCAGTTCTATCGCGATGGGCTATATCATCTGGAGTACCGGCCGCTCACGGCGGACGAGATGATCGCGGCGCTGGCCGGCTGGGTGAAGAGCTATGGCATCATCAGCCTGGAAGATGGGCTGGCCGAGGAAGATTGGGCCAACTGGCCCCGGCTGCGCGAGGCGCTGGGCGGCCAGACGCTGATCATGGGCGACGACTTGCTGTGCACGCAGCCGGCGCGCATCCAGCGCGCCGTTGAGGCCCAGGCGGCCAACGCGCTGCTGCTGAAGGTCAATCAGATCGGCACGCTGACCGAGGCGGCCGAGGCCAACCGCCTGGCGCGCGCGGCCGGCTGGCATGTGACGGTGAGCGCTCGCAGCGGCGAGACTGAGGACGACTGGCTGGCCGACCTGGCGGTGGGTTGGGCGGCGGACCACATCAAGATCGGCTCGGTCACCCAATCCGAGCGGCTGGCTAAATACAACCGGCTGCTGACAATTGAGGCCGACGGTGGCCTGGCCATCCGCGCTGTCTCAGACATTCATTGAAGTTTTGTGAAAATTGAGCAGCGATCCGTCGATGAAATCGACGGATCGCTGCTCAGTTTTCACCGTCGTCAGGGTCAAACCAGGTACAGTGGTTCCAGCCCGGCCGCCAGGCGATCGACGTTGTCGGCGGCGCAGCGGGCGCGCTTGCGCGAGGTGCCGTCGGTCATGCCGGCGATGTGCGGCGTGGCGATGACGTTGGGCAGGTTGAACAGCGGTGAGGCCAGGTCGGGCGGCTCCTGGCTGTAGACATCCACCCCGGCCCCGCCCAGGCGCCCGGCCAGCAGCGCCTGCACCAGCGCCGGCTCGTCCACCAGCGCGCCGCGGGCCACGTTGATCAGGTAGGCGCTGGGCTTCATCAGCGCCAGCCGGCGCGCGTCGATCAGGCCGCGCGTTTCCGGGGTGAGGTGCAGGTGCAGCGACAGGATATCGGACTCGGCGATGACCCGGTCCAGTTCTTCCGGCTGGCCGGCGAACGCCAGACCATAGTCGCGCATTTCGTCCGCGCCGACCGGGCGCACGTCAATGGCGGAAAGCTGCAAGCCGAAGGGCCGGGCGCGGCGGGCCAGCGCCTGGGCGCTGGCGCCGAAGCCCACCAGCCCCAGCTTCAGCCCGTCCAACTCCCTGCCCAACGGATCGTAATATCGGCCGGCCTTCAGGTTGGCCAAGGCCGCCGGATACTGGCGGGCAAGCATGAGGATGAACATCAGGGCGCACTCGCCCAGCGCGCTGGCGCTGAACGGGCCGGGGCAATTGGCCACCGGCATGTTCTGCGAATGCCAGTAGGCCAGATCGAAATGATCCAGCCCGGTGCCCAGCACCTGCCACAGCCGGGCCGAGGTGGCGGCGGCCAGCATGGCGCGCGTGCCCACCGAGCCGCCGTGGTCGATGACTACGTCCACGCCCGCGAACTGCGGCGCCAGCGGCTGGCGCTGGTCGAAGATGCGCAGCTCGTGCCGGTCGCCGATGGCGGCGATAACGTCCTGGCCCCACGGCTTGAACAGGCCGGGGTTGGCGTGGGGCAGAAACAACACACGCAGGCGGTTGGGCATGGGGTCTCTCGCTGAATGAAATAGTGCATTTGGAGTAATGGCGCCAGCAGCCGCATAATTATGGTCCGCCCGAGTCCGGGCGTCAACATTCGGAGACCTGCAAACCCATGACCTTCAAAGTATTGATCACCGATTATGCCTGGCCGTCGTTGGACATCGAGCGGCGCCTGCTGGGCGCCGCCGGCGCTGAGTTGGTGGTAGCCGAAACCGGCACCGAGGCCGAGTTGGTGCGGTTGGCCCCGCCGGTGGACGCCATCCTGACCAATTGGAAACAGGTGACGCCGGCGGTGCTGGAGGCCGCGCCCAAGTGCCGGATCGTCAGCCGATATGGGGTGGGGGTGGATAACATCGCCGTGGCCCGCGCCACCGAGCTGGGCATCCCGGTCACCAACGTGCCGGACTATTGCTTTGAAGAAGTGTCTGACCATGCCATGGCGCTGCTGCTGGCCTGCGCGCGGCGCATCGTTCTGTTTGCCACGGCCACGCGCCAGGGGCAGTGGGATGTGAAGAGCGGCCGTCCCATCCAGCGCGTGCGCGGGCAGACCCTGGGCCTGATTGGTTTTGGCCGCAACGGCCGGGCCCTGGCCGGCAAGGCGCTGGGCTTTGGGCTTAAGATGCTAATCTGCGATCCGTTCGTCTCGGCCGAGGCGGTGGCGCCGTTTGGCACGCTCACCGGCGACCTGGACGCGCTGCTGCGCGACTCGGACTATGTCTCGATCCATGTGCCGCTGACGGCGGACACGCGCAACATGATGAATGCCCGGACCTTGCGGCTGATGAAGCCGGGCGCGTATCTCATCAACACCTCGCGCGGGCCGATCATCGACGAGGCCGCGCTGGTCCAGGCGCTGAGCGAGAAGTGGATCGCCGGCGCCGGGCTGGACGTGCTGGCGCAGGAGCCGGGCGACCCGGCCAATCCGCTGTTCGGGCTGGACAACACCATCATCACCCCGCACGCCTCCTTTTACTCAGAGGCCGCCATCGAGGAATTGGAGCAGAAGGCGTGCGAGCGGGTGATGGCGGCGCTGCGCGGCGAGACCCCGCCCAGCGTCGTCAACCCAGCCGTGCTGCAGCGCGCCGATTATCGGCTGGCGCCGAAGCAACATTGATCTTTTTCGTTTTTGCATGGCACG
>JAYTFQ010000453.1:0-6654 GCA_043734225.1 Anaerolineales bacterium
CCAAAATACCCTCGATTTCATTGGTGATCGTGACAGGCCGGCGCGGCCCCGCCAGGCCGGGACATTGGATGTCCCGGCCTTTTTGTTTTAGAGACTGACAACAAACGGCAACACGCCCAGGTGGTTTGCGCTTACAATTTGGTTCTAACCCCAGAGCTTACAGGGGAGAATATTCAGCGACGGCTGGGGAGGCCGGACTTATGCGCCATCACATACGACCCATTTTATTTTCATTGTTGGCCGGAGCCATGGCGCTGGCGGCGCTGGGCGCCCCGGCGCCTCTGCCCGCGCAGGCTACACCCAGCACCTATCTGGTGGACCGCACCGATGACGTCATTGTCATCGGCTGTGCCCCCCTGACCCTCAACGATTGCAGCCTGCGCGGCGCGGTGCAGAACGCGAATGCCAACCCCGGCTCAACGATCGAGCTCGATCCCTTGGGCACTTATACGTTGACCATCATCGGCGAGCTGGTGCTCTCCACCACGACGACGATCAACAGCCAGAACGGCGTGTGCGTCTTCGGCGCCTGCAGCGCCGTTATCAAGGGCGGGCCGAGCTGGTCCGATCGGCTGCTCGAAGTGATGCCGGGAGCAGCAGTCGGGGTTAATCACGTCGAGTTCACCGGCGGCAACGCCAACAATGGCGGCGCCCTTCTGAACAGCGGCACGCTGACGCTGACCACCAGCCAGATCTTCAGCAATACGGCCGGCGGCTATGGCGGCGGCATCTTGAATTTCGGCAACCTCACGCTGACCAACACGGTGGTCAACGGCAACAAGGCCCTGATTGTTGGCGGCGGCATCGCCAGCGAGTCCAGCGACAGCCTGCCCGCCACTCTGGCGATCACCAACAGCACCATTGTCACCAACTCGACCTATGGCACCATCGCCGGCACGGGTTTCGGCGGCGGCATTGCCAGCTTCGACAACATCAGCGGCACCATCCATCCAAAGGCCACACTTTCTAACAGCAGTATCTTGAGCAACACGACCGACGTGGTGGGCCTGGGCGGCGGGCTCTACCTGTCGGGCAGCAACACGTTTATCAACGTCACCCTGCGTGGCAACGCCAGCGGCTCGGGCGGCGGCGCAGACGTCAATGGGCAGCTCATCATGCAAGGCGGGGTCGTGCTCAGCAACACCGGCGCCATCACCGGCGGCGGCGGCGGCCTGTACCTGAACGCCGTCACCAGCCTGATCAATGTGACCGTGCAGGGCAACAGCGCCAGCGGCGGCGGCGGCATCGAGGTGTCCTTTGGCCGGCTGAACATGCAGGGCGGCAGCGTGGTGAGCAACACGGCCACCACCAGCAGCGGCAGCGGCGGCGGCATCCGCGCCGATGGCCCGCTGACCCTGACCAACGTGTGGGTCGGCTATAATCATGCCCTGGGCGGCGGGGGCGGCGGCGGCCTGAGCAGCAACGCTCCAACGTTGATTACCAACAGCAACTTCACTCACAACAACGCAGAGGGCGGCGCGGCGCCATCTGGCTGGGCGGCTTCTCCGGTCTGCTGACACTTGATCACAGCAATCTGATCTCGAACACATCCACTTATGGCGGCGGGATTGGCGGGTACGGCTCAAGCACCATTACCAATACCTCGGTCATCAGCGGTAACGCTGGCTTTCAGGGCGGCGGCGCCAACATTTCTGGCGGCGGCAGCTTCCTGCTCGCCGGCAGCAGCCAGGTGCGCAACAACACCACCACCGGCGGCGCGCTCGGGACATCGGTTGGCGGCGGGATCTGGAACGGCGGCCAGGTCACCATCCGGGATGCGTCTGTCACAGGCAATGTGGCCGGCAACGGCGGCGGCGGCGGGCTCTACAACACCTCTGGCGCCGCGGTCAACCTTGTCCGCGCCGCACTGGTGGGCAACCAGGCCATGTTTGGGCCGGGCGGCGGCATTGCCAACCTGGGCGTGCTGACCATCACCGCCAGCGCCATCGTCAGCAACAGCAGCGTGACCACTGGCGGCGCCATCTCGACCACCGGCACGCTGACGCTGCTCAACACGACACTGAGCGGCAACACGGCCAGCGTGGGCGCCGGCGGGTTGGTTAACACCGGCAGCGCCGTGCTGAACTTCGTCACCGTGGCCCGCAACACCGGCAGCGCCGCCGGCGGCCTAGCCAACAGCGGCACGCTGACCTTGAGCAACTCGCTGCTGGCCGACAATTCCGGCGCGCCCTTCGATTGCTCCGGGACCGTCACCTCGCTCGGCTACAACCTGATTGGCCACACCACCGGCTGCACGCTAACCGGCCCGGGCACCGGCGACAAGAAGAACATCGCGCCGCTGATCACCGACCTGATCGACCAGGGCGGCGCGCTGCGCTTTCACGATCTGCTGGACTTTAGCCCGGCGCTGGAGGGCGCCGACCCGTCCGGCGGCGCCTGCCCGGCCACCGACCAGCGCGGCGTGGCGCGGCCAATCCATCCGCGCTGTGATATGGGCGCGATCGAGTCGTCGGCGGTGGCGTATTTATATCTGTTCCTGCCGCTGATCATGAAATAGGATTTCGGAAAAAACGTGTGCCACGGGTGGTTGAAATCGACCGCCCGTGGCACTCGTTTTTTCCATAACTCGCTTATGTCTCTCCAATGCGCTGTTAACACTCCTCTGACGGCGTTTAACTACAATTTAGCCATACTGTAAAGAAGGTAACCGGAGGCAACAATGGCTAAAATTGTAGGTATCGACCTGGGAACGACCAATTCGGTCGTGGCGGTCATGGAAGGCGGCGATCCGGCCGTCATCACCACGGCGGAGGGCTCGCGTTTGCTGCCCTCGGTGGTGGCATTCACCAAAAACAGCGAGCGGCTGGTGGGACAAACCGCCAAGCGCCAGGCTGTCATCAACGCCGAGAACACCGTTTATTCCATCAAGCGCTTTATGGGCCGCCGCAGCGACGAAGTGACTGCCGAGCGGGCGATGGTGCCGTATGAAGTCATCGCCGGCCCCAACGGCGACGCGCGCGTGCGCATCCCCATTAATGGCAAGACGTATACCCCGCAGGAAGTTTCGGCCATGATCCTGGGCAAGCTCAAGACCGACGCCGAGGCCTACCTGGGCGAGCCGGTGACCCAGGCGGTCATCACGGTGCCGGCGTACTTCAACGACGCCCAGCGCCAGGCCACCAAGGACGCCGGCAAGATCGCCGGGCTGGAGGTGCTGCGGATCATCAATGAGCCCACGGCGGCGGCGCTGGCCTATGGGCTGGACAAGAAGACCAACGAGACCATTCTGGTGTTCGACCTGGGCGGTGGCACGTTCGACGTGTCGGTGCTGGAAGTGGGCGAAGGCGTGGTGGAAGTGAAGGCCACCAACGGCGACACCCACCTGGGCGGCGACGACTGGGACCAGGCCATCGTGAACTGGGTTGCGGACGAGTTCAAGCGCGACCAGGGCATTGACCTGCGCGCCGACCGCCAGGCCCTGCAGCGGCTGCGCGAAGCGGCCGAGAAGGCCAAGATCGAGCTCTCCTCCACTAGCGAGACCGAGCTGAACCTGCCGTTTATCACCGCCGACGCCTCAGGCCCCAAGCATCTGAACTACCGCCTGAGCCGGGCCAAGTTTGAGCAGTTGACCGACGGCCTGCTGCAGCGCACCCGCGGCCCGTTCGAGGCCGTGCTGCGCGACGCCGGCCTGACGGCCAGCAAGCTGGATGAGGTGGTGCTGGTGGGCGGCTCGACGCGCATGCCAATGGTGCAGGAGCTGGTGCGCCAACTGGGCGGCAAGGAGCCGCACAAGGGCGTCAACCCGGACGAGGTGGTGGCCATCGGCGCCGCCATCCAGGCCGGCGTGCTGGGCGGCGACGTCAAGGACGTGCTGCTGCTGGACGTGACCCCGCTGTCGCTGGGGCTGGAGACCTTGGGCAGCGTGATGACGCAGCTAATCGAGCGCAACACCACCATCCCGGTCAAGAAGTCGCAGGTGTTCTCCACTGCCGACGACAACCAGACCGCGGTGGATATTCACATCCTGCAAGGCGAGCGCCCGATGGCGGGCGACAACATGACCCTGGGCCACTTCCGGCTGGAGGGCATCCCGCCGGCGCCGCGCGGCTTGCCGCAGGTGGAAGTGACCTTTGACATCGACGCCAACGGCATCCTGAGCGTTGGCGCGCGCGATAAGGCCACCGGCAAGGAGCAGAAGGTGACCATCACCGCCTCCACCAACCTGAACAAGGGCGATGTGGAGCGCATGGTGAGCGAAGCCAAGAAGAACGAGGCCGCCGACCGCCGCCAGCGCGAGCTGGTGGAGGCGCGCAACACCGCCGACACGCTGGCCTACACGGCCGAGAAGGCGCTGCGCGACCTGGGCGAGCGCGTGCCCAGCAACGATCGCCAAAACATCGAGAAGAAGATCGCCGGGCTGCGCGAGGCAATCAAAACCGACGACACGGCCCGCATCCGCCAGCTGAGCGACGAGGTGCAGCAGGCCAGCTACGCCCTGGGCCAGATGGCCGGCCAGCCCGGCGGCCCGGAGGCAGGCGGCAGCAATGGCCCGACCAACGGCAATGGCACCGGCAATGGCCGCGGCCACGGCCGGGATGAAGGCGAAGTGGTGGAAGGCGAATTCCACGACGCCTGATTGCTAGCCAACGAAAAAGACCGCCGGGCAAGTAGCCCGGCGGTCTTTTTTTGCGCCCTGTTTTATACTGGGCGCATGACCTTTGACCCGACCCGTGTGCAGGCGGTGCTGTTCGACCTGGACGGCACCCTGGCCGACACAGACGATCAATTCATCCGGCGCGCCGGCGAGCTGATGCGCCGGCTGAACGGACTGTTTCCCGAGCACGACCCGACCCATTTTTTGCGCTGGAGCATGATGGTGTCGGAGACGCCGCTGAACCTGCTGATGGGCCTGCCCGACCGGCTGGGCCTGGACGGCCCGCTGGCGCGCGTGGCCGAGTGGATGACGCAGCACAACCGGCTGAAGACCAGCGCTCAGTTCGAGCTGATGGCCGGGGTGGATGCGCTGCTGCCGCGGCTGGCGGCCCGTTACCCGCTGGCGGTGGTGACGGCCCGCAACGCGCGCGAGGCCGGCGCCTTTCTGGACCAGTTCAGCCTGGGCGGCAACTTTCGGAGCGTGGTTTCGGCGCTGACCGCGCCGCACACCAAGCCCTACCCCGACCCAGTGCTGTGGGCGGCGCGCGCGCTGGGCGTGCCGGTGGAAAACTGCCTGATGGTGGGCGACACCACAGTGGACATCCTGGCCGGCAAGCGGGCCGGCGCGCAAACGGTGGGGGTGCTGTGCGGCTTTGGCGAGCGCGGCGAGCTGGAGCACATCGGCGCGAATGCTATTCTGGAGCACACGGGGGATTTAGAGGCGCTGCTGGCCGAGAAATTCGAGTAGGCAGAAAGCAGGAGGCAGGGAGCAAAAACCCTGGTCAGTCGCCGCGCCCAACCGGCTTCTGCATACTGCCACCCGCTTACTGCTTACTTCCTCCTAAATACTGCCACCCGCCGCCTGCATGCTGCCACCCGCCAAATGCCTTCTGCCTCCTGCTTACTGCTTACTTCCGCCTGCCTCCTGTCTTCTCGTTCTTCCCCAAACCCACAGCGGCGTCGAAATCAACAGCACCACCATAATGCCGCTGCTGAGAAATTGCGACAGAGCGCGGTAGAACCCATCGACCAGGCTAAACTGGCGCCAGATGATCGTTTGCAGCAGCAGCACGGAAACCAGGCTGGCCGCGGCGCAGGCCAGCAGGCCAAAAGCAAAAGCGATCAGCACCTGGACCAGGGTGCGATAGCCCGTCAGCCGCCCATAGCCCAGCCCGGCCGCCAGGCCCAGCACCGCGCTCAGCATCAGGCCAAAGCCGTCGACCCCCAGGCCGGCCAGCAAGTCGCCCAGGAAACGCCCGCTCAGCCCCACCAGCAGGCCGGCCAGCGGCCCAGCCGTCAGCCCCATGAACACCGGCACAACAATCTCCGGTTGGACTGAGAGGGCCAGATGGGCGTTGATGGGCACGGCATCGATCGGCAGGCCAGCAAAGAGAAAGCGAATGGCGGCATAAATCAGGCTGGCGGCCACGTACACCGAAGCCTGGCGGACCGTGACAGCGACGCCCGGCCGGCGCCAGCGCGCGGCGCCAGCGCCCGGCTTTTCCGCCGCCACAGGTTGTCGCGCCCGCCCGGCTCGTCGACTCACAATTCACGCTCCCGCATCAGGGGGTGCATTTCTCTTTTTTGGCCGTGCGCTACGCCACGCGCCGCCTGTGGCTGAAGCTCCGGGCTGGTAGCAACGCCCCGTCTTAAAGGATGCTACACAATAAACGGGGCTTCCGGAAGCTGGCCTTCGCGCAGCGCCCCGAGCGAAGCGTATGGGGTAGCCAGCGTCGTTGCGTAGCGCGGCGCCTTTAGGCCCGCGCGGGGCTGGCACATCAGGCGCAGTCGAAAAGTGACCACCATCGGGCGATACACCCGCATTAGGCCGCGATTATACCTTGCAGTTTGATTGGACTATAATCGCCGGCTATTCGCGGGCGTCGCCCCTGCCTGGGGACGCTCTGTTGCCCTTTGTTGGAAGGAGAAGATCCGATGCAAACACACCGAATCGTTTACAGTCTGGCGATCAGCGCCAGCCTGGTGCTGGCCGCCTGCGCCAACGCCACCAGCGCCCCGCCCACGCAGGCTCCCGCCACA
>JAYTFQ010000454.1:0-9039 GCA_043734225.1 Anaerolineales bacterium
CGGCGGCGTCCACTTCCCAGCCCAAAACGATTCCTTTGCCGCCGTACTCGTCGTTCGGTTTGAGCACTAACTCCGTCTGGTGCTCGGCGATAAAGGGCACCAGGTCGATGGTCTGCCCGCCCAACACCGTCGCGCGCTCGGCCACGATGCGCGTCCAGGGGATGTGCTGGTCGATGGCGGCGGCCTGTTCGGCGGTGAACAGGCCGCGGTTGGCCTCGTCGCTCAGCACGGCCAGGCTGGCTTTCTTGTGCAGCATCTTGCAGCGGAAGGGGTTGACCATGCAGGCCGCGCGCTCGCGTACAGCTCGGACCACCGGATGATCGAGCCCGCAGCGCTCTATCAGTTCGCTGATGAGCACGCGCTTATAAATGAGATTGATCGGCGTCACGCCGTCCGCCAGCAGTTGGCCATGGCGATACTCGCAGCCGCGCGGGTCGGCGATGATGCATTCATAGCCTTGCTCGCGGAAGAACGACTGGAACAGCAGGAACTCGCTGTAGGTCGGCACTTCGCGCCAATCCAGAATGGCAATGCGCGGCCGTTCGCGCCCGCCCCACTCGTGGTACGCGGCCAGCAGCGCCGCCAGCACGTGGTGGCGGCCGGGCAGCGGCCACACGTCGTATTCGCGCTCGAACTGCTGCATCACGGGCAGGCCAAAAAAGACATCCGAAAGCACATCACAATAAGCTGGGGCGGCCGGCGTTTCGGCGTTGTACTCGGTAAACCACAGCCGGTCTGGGGTGAAAAAAGTGTCCATGCGGGCGGTGGGGCTGGGGGCCGCGAAACCAGGGTCATCGCGCAGCAGCGTCTCTTCCCAGCCGGCCAGCCCAAACTGCGCCCGCAAGGCATCATTCTCCAGCGCGGCACGATAGGCTCGGTCGAAAGCGGGCATGACCGTGTGAATGGCATGCTGCAGAAATAGATATTGATCGTTGGATAGAAAGCGGGGCCGCAGGACGGAGCATAAGGGTCGGTCGCCGAAGTACAACCCCCGGCGGTGCATCTGGTCGTCAAGCTGGGCCTGGCTCGCCTGCCCAACTTCGTCGTTCAGCAGGGCGTGGTAGGCCTGAATGGCCGCGGCCAAATCCGTCATAGCAAATCCTTTCGCGGCGCCGCGGACCGTCAGGCCCGGTCGCCGCCGAAGAAGCTGTTCCAGCGCAGCGTGGCGCCCTGCGGCAGGGGCTCACGCGCCAGCCGGATGCACATGTCGGCCATGTGGGTGACACACCAGCGGTGAAATTCATAACCGAGCGAATTGACGTCCATATCCGGCGCGGGGTTCATAAAGTCGATGGCATAGGGCACCCCATCGCGGATGGCCCACTCGATGGTGTTCATGTCATAACCGAGCGCCTGGACCAACTGGCGCGAATCCGTGAGGATGCGGTCATACATCTGCGGCGAGAGGTCGTGATGGCTGTAACGGCGCTCGTTAGGATCATATTTCATCACCAGGACATCATTTTGTCCCAGGCACATGCAGCGCACGTAGTTGTCCCAGGTAATGAACTCCTGCAGGACCATCGTCAGCAGGCCCGATTGGTTGTAGTTTGTAAAAAGATCATCCATTGACCGGCACACGTGCACCTGCTTCCAGCCGCCGCCGTGCGCGTCTTTCAAGATAATCGGGAAACCGCCCAGATAATCAACCAGGCCCTGCCAGTCCATCGGATAAATCAAGTTGCGCAGGCTTTCATTGTGCACGATTCCCGGCACATATTCCTTGTTGGGCAGCGCCACGGTTTTGGGGCTGGCCACACCCAATCGTGTGGCCAGGGCGGCTTCAAAGAACTTGTCGTCGGCCGTCCACATAAACGGGTTGTTGACCACGTGGGTGCCCTGCATGGCGGCGTACTTCAGATAGGAGCGATAGTACGGCACCTCGTGCGAGATACGGTCCACCAGCACCGCATACGGCACCGGCTCGTCCATGCGCGTGCCACCCAATTGGGCATATTCGGCGGTCACCCCGGTCTGTCGCTGGTTAACTTCGTCGATAAAGGCCGGCGGGAACGACCACTCACGGCCCACGATGACACCGATGCTTGTCATGCCATTCTCCTCCTGTTGCCGCGCCGCGCGGGCGGTCAGGCCGGCTTGCGCGCTTCGAGCAAATAGCGGGGATCAGTCAACACGATACCATCCGGCCCGCCAAGCTGCTTTTCCACGGCCAGCAGCGCCTCCAGGTCGGCTTCCACATCAAAATCGGGGATGGTCCACGGCGCTGCCACAAGAAAATAGACCAAGTGCCCCAACTGCCGATAGACCACCCGGCGGCTGTGATGCCGCAGATCTATCAAATGCATGCCGGCTGCCGCAAAGCCGCGCGGATAGGTGACATCGTGCGGCTCAAAAATCGTCATGCGCGGGAAGAATGCGCGCAACTCCGCGTGATAGTCCGGGTGCACTTGCTGCGTCAGCACGCGGCCGCCAGGCCGCAGCACCCGTGCCACTTCCGCCGGGTTCAGCTCCTCATGGCGGTCGAGCACCAGGTCAAAGGATTCCGCCGCAAAGGGGAGGGCCAGACTGAGCGCGTGGACTACCGGCACCCCAGCCGGCCCCAGCCGGAGCGAAGCGATCGCGGCATTTGGTCCCCAACCTTCGGTGGCCACCGCCCAGCATTGTTGATCCGCTAAGATTCGGGCGTACACCTCGCCGCCGCCCGTGCCCAAATCGACCACGCGGCGCGCCGGGCCGGCCAATTCATGTGCCAGGGATTGGTATATCCACGGCTCAGGCGTATCCAGCACGAGCGGCTGATACGCGAATGTCCAGCCCTGCATCTGGCGGGCGGCCGCCACGAACGGCCGCAGCTCGCGCAGCCGAGCCTCGCGATCAGACGGGTTAGTCATGCCCCCCGATATATAGCTTGATCATTTGACGCCACCACGGCCAGTCGTGGGACCAGCCGTCCCACAGCCGCAAGGCGTTGCCAATGCCTCTGCTCCACAAGGTGCGCGAGAGGGTTTCGGTGCTTGCGCGGTTGGGGTCATCGCGGCCGGTGACCAGGATGACATCCATGCGCCGCAAGTGGTCCAGCCGCCAGCCGTCGTGCTCGTTCGGCAAATATTCCACCGGGTTGTTGTAATAGACGTTGTCGTCGTGATAGCCGCGCGTCCACTGGCGGATATCGTAGATGCCGCTCATTGCGATGGTGCGGCCTACGAGTTCGGGATGGCGGAAGGCAAAATTCGCCGCGTGGTAGGCACCGAAACTGGCGCCGGTGGTCATCGTAAAGGGGTTGGGGTTCTTCTGCCACATTAAGGGAACGACTTCTTTCACCAGATAATTCTCGTACTGCACGTGCCGGAAAGCCCGGCCGCTGGGATGTGCCCAGCGCGCATACCAGCTTTCGGCATCCACGCTATCCACGCAGTACAACTGCAGCCAGCCGCGCTCCAGGTGCTCGCCCAACTCGCTGATCATCCCGCGGTCTTCCCATTCATAATATTTCCCCAGTGAGGTGGGAAACACGAGCACGCGCGCGCCAGCGTGCCCAAAAACCAGCAGCTCCATGTCGCGGTTAAGCGACGGGCTGAACCAACGGTGATATTCTCGGTTCATAGCATCCTAGAGTCCACGGCTCGCGGCTTCGGGCGCAACCTCACGCCGTGACCAGCCGGGAATAGTATCCGCCGCATCCATCGTCGAGGCGCGCGGGATTCTCCACATCATGCCACCAGCGCTCGCCATCAAGCAGAAATTTGTAACTGTGCTCGCCGGCCGGCGGGAGCGGCACGATGATTTGCCACACGCCGGGGCGAGTTTCCCACATCTGGCCCGCCAGCGGCTGCCAGCCGTTGAAGTCAGCCACCAGAGCGGCCGAGCGCGCACCTGGCGCCTGGACGATAAATGTGACACTTTGCGGCGTCAGCCGAGGCGAAACCGGCAAACCCCGCAATGGCCCGCCGGCCGCGCGCAGCGCGCCTGCCACTGCCCGGGCCGCATCAATGACGCCATGGCCCTGTTCGGCGCGCGGCACATACGGCAGCGGCACTGCCGTGTTGGTGATAATGTCCTTGACTCCGGCCGGCGTCAAGAGCGGATTGGCCTCGAGCATTTGGGCCGCCAAGGAGGTAACAATGGGCGCGGCCATGGAGGTGCCATCCACGTGCTGGTAATGGGGGCCGATGTATTTGGCCTCCATGATCTGGCGTTTGAGCACGGCCCGGATCTCGGGCAACGGTCGCCGCAGCGTCTCTTTCTTGAAGCGCGCCTCGGCCAGGTCGGTGGTCAAGAAACGCGCTAATTCACCGTCGGCCAACTCCAGCAAACGCCACAACAAAACCGCCTCGTTGTGCACCCAGGTGTGCGGCAATATGGGAGCTGCTACCCAAATGGCGGGCGCGATCACATCCGGTTTGGCCACGCCTCCCACCCCATGGCCCCAACTGGAGCGCCACATGCGATGCAAACGCGGGTCCAGCGAGTTCTGGTCATCCAGCCCGCCGACAGTGATGGCCGAGTGTGCGCTGGCCGGCGGTATTATCTGATGTGTGCCGTTATTGCCGGAGGCGGCCACCACAACCAGGCCCTCAGCGACTGCCTCCTCAACCAGCATATCCAGCGGAGTGGCCTCGCCCATGGAGGCAAAATCGCCGCCCAGGGAAATGTTGACGACGCGGATATCGTACTCGGCCCGGTGCTCTACCACCCACTGCAGCGAGCGCAAAATATCGCGGTCTGGAATGCGGCGCGTGCGCCGATTGCCAGTTTTTACCAGGACCAATTCGGACTCGGCTGCCAGCCCGCGGTAACGGCCGCCGGATTGGAACCCATTGCCGGCAGCAACACCCGTGGTCATCAACCCATGCCAACTGGTGACCTCGGCGCGGCGAAAATGTTCCCGGATGGTCGGCTCGTTAGTGGTGGCGTCCACATAGGCGCGAATGCGGTCTCGCGGGGTTTTCAAATCTGGGTGAGGATAGAACCCACTATCTAAAAACGCGACGGTTACGCCGCGCCCGGCAAAATCGGGGTTGGCATGCAAGCGCACGGGCGTGGGCAGCAGGTCGGCTTCGTCCGCGGCATAAACCGGAAATGACAGTTCCAGGCCGGTGTGGAGCGAAGCGCCGCTGCGCCGATCGCGCAGAAAGCTGGCGCCACGCAGGATGCAGTTCGGGCAAATGCCGGCCGCGGGCGCCCAACCGGGATTCAGGTTCTGCAGAAAACGCACGGTGCGCGCGTCAAGCTGCTGGGTCAGGCGGGCAACCGCCGCATCCAGCGCCTGCCCGCACAGGGGGCAAGCCAGGGCGGCGGCCGTAAGCGATCTCAGCAAGGGGGCAGGATGAGCGGCTGTCAATTGAGTTGGCGATTGTACCGGGTGCAGTGCCGGCCGTCAAACCAGCTCCCCTAAGTGGGCGTAGAATAAGCGGCTGGAAACCACCGAAGGGGACACGCAGAAAGGTATTGTCATGGGCCAGTACGCTGTGCTTACCGATAAGCAAGCGCAAAGCTTTCTCGACAATGGCTACCTGATCGTCAAGGATTGTCTCGATCTCAACATCGCTCAGCGCTGGATCGAGCAGGCCTACAGCCGGCTGGGCTACGATCCCGGCTCCCCCAGCACGTGGGAAAAAGACATCGTCTGGATGGATCACCAGAACAAGCTGCCGATCAGCGATGTCGCGCCCAAAGCCTGGGCCGCCATCCTGGACGTCGTGGGCGGCCAGGAGCGCCTGGAAACACAGGTGATGGGCAAACCCAAGACTCACTTTAGCTCCATCAACTCGTTTGTGTGGTCAGATGCCTTCATCGTCAACTTCCATCGCGGCGCCGGCCAGCCCTGGCAGCCGCCGTCGCCCAAAGTCACTGGCTGGCACAAGGACGGCAGCTACTTCCGCCACTTTCTGGACAGCCGGGAGCAGGCGCTGCTGACGGTAGTGCTGTGGTCGGATATGCGCCACCAGGGCGGCGGCACGTTTGTCGCGCCGGACTCCGTGCGCGTGGTTGCCCGTTATCTACAGACGCACCCGGAGGGCGTGGCCCCAAGCGATTTTGATTTTCAGGCCTTGATTCAACAGTGCAGCCAATTTGAGGAGCTGACGGGGAACGCCGGAGATTTCGTTATCCTGCACCCATTCATGCTGCACGCTTCGTCGCAGAATTTGTTGGGCGTGCCGCGCTTTATGACGAACCCGCCGGTCGTGCTGAAAGAGCCGATGAATTTAAATCGGGCGTGCCCCGAGGACTTTTCCCTGCTCGAGCGCGCCACCCTGCACTATCTGGGGCTGGAACGGCTCGATTTTCAGCCAACCGGCGAGCGTGAAGCGAATTGGTGGCAGGTCTAGATGATGGTGCCTGGCGCGAGGGTGCCGTTTTTCATGACAACAACGATCCCGTCGCGCACGGCATAATTCTCGGTCTCAGAGTCTGGTCGGTTCGCGAGTTGGCGGATGAGGGTATTGGCGCCAATGCGAGCATTCTTGTCGATGATGGCGCCCTCAATGACGCAGTTCGCGCCGATGCCCACGTTGGGTTGGCCGCGCGCCGCGTTGGCGGCTTTTTGCTCATCGCTTTCAAAGAAATCGGCGCCCATCATGATGGTGTGTGCCAGCCGGCAGGCTGGACCGACCTGACTGCGCACACCAATAATCGAATGGTCGATTTCAGAGCCAACGACGCGCGCCCCAGGCGCTAACAAGGTACGATTGAGACGGCAGTCGCCATCCACCAAACCAGGCGGCAGAAAATGCGGATGGGTGTAGATCGGCCGATCAGCGTCGTGAAAATCAAACTGCGGCCGTGGTTCCATTAGGGCCAGGTTGGCTTCGTAGAAAGCCCGGATGGTCCCAATGTCCTCCCAGTAGCCATCAAAGGGATGAGCTACCACGCGATAGTTGTTCAGGCTGGCGGGGAGAATGTCTTTCCCAAAGTCCGAGCCGGGATTGTTGTCCAGCAACCGGTAGAGTGCTTCGGCTCGGAAGATATAGACGCCCATTGAGCCTAGAAACGGACGCTGAGCGTCCGGATAAGTGCTCAACCGGTCAAGCAGCGCCGGGTCCTTGGGCTTTTCGTAAAAGTTAACAATGCGATTGTCGGCGTCGGTCTCCACGATGCCAAAACGGCCCGCATCCTGGCGAGAGACCGGCAGCACGGCCACGGTCACGTCCGCGTCGGCCGCGCGGTGCGTCTGCAGAAATGCATCATAGTCCATGCGGTAGAGATGGTCACCTGACAAAATTAGAAAATTGCGCGGCGCCACCGCCTCCAGCTCAGTGCGCTGTTTCCGAATCGCGTCGGCGGTGCCCTGGTACCAATCGGCACTTTGGGCGGTCTGTTCGGCCGCCAGAATCTGCACCCAGCCATTCGAGAATAGGCCGAATTGATAGGTTTGCGTGATATGCCGGTGGAGCGAGACCGAATTGTATTGGGTAAGAATGTAGATTTTTTGGATGCCGGAATTGAGGCAATTGCTGATGGGGATATCTACCAGCCGGTAGCTGCCGGCGATGGGCACGGCCGGCTTGGCGCGCTGGCGGGTCAGTGGGTAAAGGCGGGTGCCTGCTCCGCCGCCGAGGATCAAGGCCAGGGTATCGGTCTGTGGCATGCCGCCCTTATACAACAAACAGGCCGGGGAGGCAAATTCCGCCCCTGGCCACTAGCGGCCCACCACCCGCAACCCCTCACCGCGAACGAATTGATCTACCTGTGGGCTCTCGGGCACGCTGAGCATCCGGGGCGGGGCCAGAAGCGCCCGTCGCAAGATAAAGTGATAAACCCGCGGGCCGACATCACTCCAGCGCGGACGCAAATAAACCGGCTCCTCGATCCGCCAACCCATGTCCAGGGCGGCCAGGAGGCTGCGGAACTGCGGTTCGATCTGACTGGGATGGGCCGGTTGCTGCAAGTTCTCCCACCGATCGTCTGGCGACGGGCTGGCTGACAACAGCATGTGCGTTCCCTTTGCCCCCTAAATGAAGATGACCCCAATCTAATCGATTGGGGTCATCCAGGCATCATTCGCCGGTCAAACCGACTTAATTCAGGAACCCAGCTTTTCTACCGGGGCATCCGGACCGGCATTCAGCTCGCGCATCTCACCACTGTTCATGAAAATAATACGTTCGGCGATATTGACCACTCGATCACCAATGCGCTCCAGGTTGTGGGCGGAAAACAGCAAGTAAAGAGCGCGGGTGGTACAGCTGGGATCTTCCAGGATATAAGTCAAGATCTCGCGGAAAATCTGGTTGTACAGATTATCCAACTCATCGTCGCGGGCGGCGACTGCGCGGGCAGAGGTGGCGTCACGGGCGACATAGGCGTCGAGTACGTCACGCAACATCTCGCGGTCAATCTCAGCCATACGCGGCATGTCCACTAAAGGCTTAAGCAGGGGTTCGTCGCCCATGCGCAGCACGGTCCGGGCAATGCCGGCCGCGTAATCACCCATGCGCTCCAGCTCGCTGGCCAGGATGATGGTCGCCACTACTAGGCGCAAATCGGAGGCGGTGGGCTGCTGCGTAGCGAAGATCATCAGGCAGGCTTGCTCAATTTGGAAACGCAGCGCGTTAACCTGAGCATCCTCAGAAACCACTTCGCGCGCCAGGCGCAGGTCGCGCACCGACAGCGACTTCATCGCCTTGCCCACGGCGGCGTCTATCAGACTGCCCATGCGCAGGAGGTCGTCCTGAATCTGCTGCAGCTCTCGATCTAGTACACGGCGAGTGGCAATAGTCACCAGAAACTCCTCAATCTAGAATGGATCAGGCTGCGCTCGCTGGCCAAACCTGGATAGGTTGCAGGGCGCCGGGCCGTTCGTCATCCGCGCGCGCCACCAGTTCCACGAGTCCACCCAATGGCACACGCGCCAATTTCGATTGCAGCAGCGCGGCCAGCGCCGCCAGACCTTCGGCGCGGCTAAGCCGCACGACCACTCGCACTGGCGGCGTCTTAGCGCGCTGGATAGTCACCTCGTCCACTAAGGGCACGGCATTGGCCGCGCCCAGGCGCTGGCCGGCTTCGGCTGGCAGACGGGCCCGCCCTTTGGTCAGGTCCAACGCATCCGCCAGCTTCAAGACAGCTGCTTCCAAAGTC
>JAYTFQ010000455.1:0-4483 GCA_043734225.1 Anaerolineales bacterium
ACGGCACGGCCGACAGCCTTGTGTCCGGTCCCGACCCGCGCTGGGCGATGCTGGCGCCGGTGGCCCAGCAAATGACCGTCACCTTGCCGAGTAGTTTGACCTCGCACAGTCTCGTCACGCGGACGGCTGTGCTGACCGATGCCGCGAACCCCTTGAGCCTGGTGACGCTAACCGAAATGGAGGCCCTCAACGGCGCGGTCTACAGCAACACCTATACGGCCGCCACTCGTTTGTTCATCGACCGCACGCCGGCCGGCCGCGTGTTCTCGAACACCGTGAACAGCCTGGGCCATATCGTGCTCGCGCAGCCGGCCGGTCTGCTCGCCACGCAATATGGCTACGACTCGCACGGGCGCGTCGTCTCAGCGACCGTGGGCGCCGGCCCAAGCGCGCGCACGCTGCTGCTGGCCTATAACCCGGCCGGCTATGTCTCGGGTGTCACCAATGCCCTGGGTCAGACGACGACCTATGCTTATGATGCTGCCGGCCGGGTGACGAGCGAAACGCGGCCAGACGGCCAGGTGACGACCTATACCTACGACGCGAACGGCAACCTGGCCAGCCTGACCCCGCCGGGTCGCCCGGCTCACGCGTTTGCCTACACCCCGGTAGACCTGACGACCCAATATTCGCCTCCGGACGTCAACCCCGGCGCCGATACGACCCAATACACCTACAATTTCGAAAAGCAGCCAGTCCTGACCACGCGCCCCGATGGGCAGACGATTGCCTATGGCTATGACAGCGCTGGCCGAACGAGCACGGTGACCATCGCGCGCGGCACGCTGACCTATGCCTACGACCCGGCCACCGGCAATCCGGCCAGCGTCAGCGCGCCGGGCGGCATTGGCCTGGCGTATGGCTACGATGGCTCGCTGCTGACGACGGAAACCTGGACTGGGCCGGTGGCCGGGACTGTGGCCCGCACCTATGACGCCAACTTCCGTCAGAGCACGGACCTGGTCAACGGCGCGAACGCCATTGCCTACGGCTACGATGCCGATGGACTGCTGACCAGTGCCGGTGGGCTGACTCTCAGCCGCAGCTCACAGAACGGCTTGCTGCTCGCGACTGCCTTGGGCACCGTCACTGAAACCTACACCTACAACGGCTTTGCTGAGCCGGTGGGCTATCGCTCGGCCTCGGGCCTCAACAGCCTATACGCGGTCGACTACGCCCGCGACGCGCTGGGCCGGATCAGCACGCTGACCGAGACGCTGGCGGCCGTGACCAGCGTCTATGGCTATGGCTACGACCTGGCCGGCCGCCTGGTAAGCGTCAGCCTCAACGGCGCGCCTCTGGCCACCTACAGCTACGACGCCAACGGCAACCGCCTGGGCGGCAGCTACGACCAGCAGGATCGCCTGACAGCGTACGGCCCCGCCACCTTCACCTATACGTCTAACGGCGAGCGGCTGAGCAAGGTGAGCGCCGGCCAGACGACTACCTATACCTACGACGCGCTGAGCAATCTGCTGGGCGTCGGGCTGCCGGGGGGCACGCACATCAGTTACCTGGTGGACGGCCAGAACCGACGCGTGGAAAAGCTAGTCAACGGCGGGCGGGTGCAGGCCTTACTCTATGAAGATGACCTGCGCCCGGCCGCCGAGCTCGGCCTGACCAACACTGTCGTCAGCCGGTTCGTCTATGCCGGCTGGGACAACGTGCCCGACTACATGGTCAAGGGCGGCGCCACCTATCGCTTTATCGTGGATCACGCCGGCAGCCCGCGCCTGGTGGTGAACGCCGCCACCGGCGTTGTGGCTCAGCGCCTAGACTATGACGCCTTCGGGCGCGTGCTGACGGACACCAACCCCGGCTTTCAGCCCTTTGGGTTTGCCGGCGGGTTGTACGACCCCCTGACCGGGCTAGTGCGCTTCGGGGCCCGCGACTATGATGCGGAGACCGGCACCTGGCTGGCCAGGGACCCGCTGTTGTTCGATGCCGGCCAGACCAACCTGTATTCGTACGTCAACAACGATCCGGTGAACGGCCGCGATCCAAATGGCCAGTATTGGCATCCTCAAGATTTTAAGAAGCCTAGCAGGGAGGTTAAGGAACCACCGCCTTCCAAGAAGCCTCCAAAATCGCGAAATTGCCGTCCGCACTCGAGCGAAATAGCACCCATGTGGAGTTTCGATTTCCGCATCGGGCTTATGTTGCGTTGATGGCCAAGACTGTGACCTAAACATCACTATAAGTTCGGAGACGGAATGGCGAATGGGCTCACCTCTGCCGGGCCACGGGGATAGGATGGCGCTTGCGGGAGGTCAAAACCGATGGAGAGTGTGTGTGGCGAGCGTCGTTGTCCGACGCGCACACCACTGAAAGGTTTGGTTTCGGGGGTCTCAGTTAACGAATGCGTCAGCCGCAACACGCGGCGAAGCGGAATGCGTCGGGTTCAGGCCGATGTGGGGCGGCCGTTTCGTAAGATCACGGCATCTTCCCTTCAGCTAGCCACCCGAGCACCGGGTTCGATTGGGATGTTGCACGAGATCAGGTGGATGTACTCGGTTCAAGACCTACGCGCAGCGCAAGAAACAGGGGATAAAGTAGGATGAGGTAAACGAGGACGTAAAGTAGGCCAAGTACCCCCGGTTTGCCGGATACAACTTCCCGCGCGACGAACCCAATGCCGCCAAGGGCCAAGAGCAACAAAGGGATTCGCATAATCCGTTCGAGCCAAATGTCCACCAGCAGTAACCTGGGCCCATCGCGCCAGCGCCGGACTATCAGTTTCCAAATTGTCAATGCAACCGCACCTGCCAGCGCGATGCCGGCGGCAATGAGCGGGACGCCAATATCCGTTCCAACGGCCAAGAGAATCGCCATAACTGCGAGGACCCAGAGGCCCACCACTGCTCGCTGGGTCACAGCGAGAGTCGCCGCGAGCACAGTCAGCATTAGAATCAGTCCTTCAGCCATGCCAAAGGGAATGAAGAAAGCCACCACCAGGCTTCGCGGCAGGTAGTGGCCCCAGCGCCGCCAACCTCGCCGTCGGGCGGCGTAAGCCAAACCAGTCCACGCACCGAAGACCGTAGCGATCACAAGGATGGCCGCCGTGCCCGGGATGGAGAACTCCGGCTTGGTCGAGATCAACCGCATCCAGATCCGCGCTGCAATGCCCCAAAGGAGACCGAGGCCGGCCCCGCCCAGGACAGCGGCCCACGCAGGCGGATGCTGTTCAGTGGCATCAAGATTCATCGTAGGTAGCTGGAACCCTTGCCAAAGCCTTTTCAGGAATGCGTTGTGTGTGCGCAATTTTGGAGTCTCCCATTGCAACGAGCCGCCCAACGGCCGCCATTTGGGCCTGGCCAGAATGCCAGTGCTGGGCGTCCTTGGGGATGGAGCTGCCCGCTGCCAGGCCGGGCGGTTCTACTATGATGTGCAGATGTCCCGCGCAGGACTTCACGGCCCTGGCTGGCTCAACCGTGAAGTGCTGGGTGCCCTGCGTGCCGCTCACTAGGCTGGAGACCAGGGCGCCATCGGTGGGGCGCTGAAGACGACGCGCGGTATGGGCGCTGGGCTGGCGCTGGTGCAAGCTGCGAGGAGGGCGGGCGCCAGTACGACCAACCAACCAGGGACTATTCGGCAAGGCATTTGGAGCCTTCAAACCAGGGTAATGGTGGACAGTGCCAGAATACTGCCGAGAGGCTCCTATTGTCATGGGGGTGTACCCCTATCTGAGTCGGGAAGGTTGCGTCTGGCCGAGCGGGACACGTTGCGCGCTCATTTACCCAAGGGGGGGCGTGTATTTAGCGGGCCGCGTTCGGTCCCGCCTACGAATAAACCGGGCATGGGAGACATGGGGTGATGGTTGGGCAACATTTTCCTTGTGAGCAAAGGAAACACTAGGCCTGGCCTCCACCAACGTCTGGTCGGGTGCTTCCCTTGAGCCACAGGCTCTTGTGGGCAGGCTGCATGGTCGCGTCCACCACCTCCAGCAGAAGCGTGGTCAGCCTGTTCAGCTCGACTTCATCGCCCAGTGTGCTGCCGAAAGCCGCGATCGTCTTCCCGGCGTCATACTTTCGACGTACTTGTTTACCGGGTAACCTTAAGGTGGGACCTTCGCTGGCGGCAACAAGGATCCGCGTTTCGGTTTGGCTACCAGATCGAGCATCAGGGTGTCCGCGCTGTGAAGAAGGTATTTGAGCACTTCGACTGGATCGAAGCCTTGTTTCTGGCAGGTGCGCAGGACACTGGCCAGGATCGCATGGGCTTGGGCGCCCGCAACCGTGCGATTGCAGCCACCCGTTTTGCGGACCACCACCGCCGGCCGCAGTTCGCACTCGGCCGCATTGTTGGTGGGCGGCACGGCGTCATGATTCAAGAAGGTGAGCAGGCGTTGACGCTGCTTGCGCAAGGTCTTGGCGAAGCGGGCATTGTCGGGATCGGTCAGGTGCCGGTCCAGGAGCCGATTGAGGGCCGCTTCCAGCCGGCCGCACGCCACCGCATAGCCGTGGGCACTGTATTGCGTGCCGCG
>JAYTFQ010000456.1:0-3297 GCA_043734225.1 Anaerolineales bacterium
CGGCGTCGAACTGATCCACCCGATCGAGAAAGCCCCCCCATCGGGTGGCCATCTTGCCGATGGCGCTTGGATCAGGGTCGTAATAGGCGTCGATGTCCCTGCGGTCGGCGGGCACTTCGCGCACCGCATCCACCCCGGCGCGCAGCAGCTCCCAAAACGCCGCCGGGCTATCCGCCCCACCGGGAAAGCGGCAGGCCAGCCCGACGATGGCGATCGGCTCGCTGCGCGCCTGCTCGGCCGCATCCAGTTTGGCCTGCAGCTCTTTCACGGCCAGCAAAGCCCGCTTGACCGGAGACAACTCTGCGGCAGAGAATGCGGGGCCGGTCATGAAGTTTCCTTGTTATTGCGGTCGGACAACCGGGTCAACTCTTCCAGCAGTTGCCGCTCAGCCTCAACATCGGAAAGCTCGGCAATCCGGGCGCGCGTCTCCGCCATCCCAGTGTCGGCCCCAACCACCACGCGACCGGGCGCGGCGGCGGCCTCAGGCGACAGCTCAAGCGCCTCAGTCAGGAAAGCAGTCAACGCCGTGACCGTTGGATAGGTCCAAACCAACGCCGCGGAAAAGGTCAGCCCCAGGCTGCGCTCCAGACGATTTCGAATCTCCAGGCCCATGAGTGAATCCAATCCCAGGCTGCCGAACGGCGTGAGCGGGTCGAGCTCGGCCGGGTTTAGCCGCATGACCTGCGCCACTTGCTCGCGCACATGCGCGGCCAGCCTCGCCTGGCGCTGAGTATGATCCGCCCCGCGGATAGTCTCCAACACAGAACGATCCGCGGGTTGCGCTTCAGGCTGGTTCGGCGCTGTGCGAATCAGCTCAGCCAATAGCGGCGCATCCGCCGCGGCCAGGTGCACCTCGCGCCACTGGCGCAGGTTCAGCGCGGCGACAGCCACTTGCGCGGCCGGCTGGCCCAGCAGCAGCGCTAACGCCTGCAGGCCCTGCACCGGTGAAAGACTATCGATGCCTTGGAACGCTAGACGCTGGCCGCGATTGGCCTGAGCAGCGGCCAGACCGACATCGGCCCACGGCCCCCAGTTGATGCTCAGCGCCGGCAAGCCGGTCGCCCGGCGGTAGTGGGCCAGAGCGTCCAGAAAGGCATTGGCCGCGGCGTAGTTGGCCTGGCCGGGCGAGCCGAGCAGCGCTGCGGCCGACGAGAAGAGCACAAAAAAATCCAGGCTCCGATCACGCGTCAGTTCATGGAGATGCCAGGCGCCATCTACCTTCGGCGCCAACACCGCGCGCAGGCGCGCGGCCGTGAGCTGCGTGACGACGCTGTCGTCCAAAATGCCGGAAGCGTGCAGTATGCCACGTAACGGCGGCAATGTCTGGTCGATCTGGCTTAGCAGGCCGGCCACTTGTTCTCGATCGGAAACATCGGCCCGCAGGGTCACGACGGTGGCGCCCAGCCGGCGCAATTCGTCCAGAGCGGCGCGGGCCGCCTCCGCGGGGTCAGAGCGACCAACCAGGACCAGGTAACGCGCGCCCTGCTCAACCAGCCAGCGGGCAACGGTAAGACCAATACCGCCCAGACCACCGGTGATCAGGTAGGTGCCATCGGCCCGCATGGCCATGTGAGCCACTGGCAAGGTAGTGTGCACCAGACGCGGCACTAACCAGTGATGTGCGCGCCAGGCGAGCGCATCCTCGGCCCCATCCGCCAGGAAGAGATCAGTGAGTGTGGCCGCGTCATCCGCCCCACCTATGGTGTCAATATCCACCAGGGTGCAGCGCAGCGCGGGATACTCCAGCGCAATGCTACGCCCCAACCCCCATACGGTCGCCTGAGCCAGGTTTATCGACGACTGTTCGGAGGAAACCGCCTGCGCGCCGCGCGTGACCAGCCACAAACGCGGGGCATCGCGCCAGCCCATCTGCGCCACGGCCTGCACCAGATGGAGGGCACTCACACAAGCCTGGTCACGCGCCGCAGAGGGCTCACCGGAGGAATCCAGCGCCCAGAGATGAATGATGCCGCGGCACGGAACCTGATCCAGCCTGGCATCGCGCAGCACACGCCGAAAAGCTTGGAGCTCCTCCGAATTGAGCTGATAGGTATCGGGCGCTAATGGCGCTGCTTGATCGCCGGCGAACACCAAAACGCAGCGCGCACCCTTGGCCTCCAAGGCCGCGCGGACCGCTGCCCCCTGGCCGGAACGATCCGCCAGGATCACCCACGTACCAGGGCTGAGGGTCCCACCGTCTGACACCGGCGGCGCATCGACCCACTTAAGCGCATACAGCAGGTGGTCTATTGGGCCAGCCATGCGGGGGCGTTGGATCGTCACCCGCCGCGCGCGTAGCGCCCTGATATCCAGGACGGCCTGCCCCTCAGCATTATACAGAGTCAAATCACCGGAGACTTCATCCGGATCGCCCCCGTCGAGCAAACGCGCGTGGACCCAGCGCGCCTCACTGACCGGGCGCAGTACCCGCAGGCGGCTCAGACCGACCGGAAGATAAGCCGCCGGCTCCCGGCCATTGAGCGGCTGAGTCACGCCCAATACCTGGAAGCTGGCATCCAGCAGCGCCATGATGGCAGCTTGATCAAGGCCAGGCGGCGCCGCTTCGGATTCGAGGCGGGCGAGTGCCTCTCCAGCGCGAAAGTGTATCTCTGTGGCTCGCTGGAAATGTGGTCCATAGTCCAGCCCATGCTCAGCCAGGGATGCATAGAATTCGGGGCCTGTCACCCAATTAGAACAACGCGCCTGGATGTCTGTGAGCGATGCAGTGAGTTGATCACCGGCCGCCAACCCATCCGTGGCCGTCCGGATCGTGGCGGTCGCATGCAGCATCCAGGCAGACGGCGAACCGTCGGGCGCGGCGCTGCTCAACAGCCTGCTGGAGATGCGGACCGTGGCCGCGTCCCCGGTGGTTTGCAGCACAAGCTGCACCCGACGCGCGCCGACGGCGGGCAGCGCCAACATTTGCTCGAAGCGCACCTGCTCCAATGTGACCGACCCGACGCCGAGTTTCTGGCGCGCAGCCGATAGCATCGACTCCACATAGGCCGCACCGGGGACCACGACGGTCCCGTCGATGCGGTGGTCGGCCAGGGTTTCGATCGTGTTGGCCTCGAGATCTTGCTGCCAGATCGCCAGATCGTCGAGCGTCGATAGCTCGAGCCGCTGCCCCAGGAATGAAGTAGTGGTGAACGCGGGTCGCGCCGGTCCGCGCGTCGCTGCGGCATCCGGCAAGTCGATCCAAAAGCGCTCGCGTTGGAAGGGATAGGTGGACAGCGACATCGCGGCCGCCGCGCCCGGCGCTCCCGCCAGCGCCCGCCAGTCCACTCTCATCCCCGC
>JAYTFQ010000457.1:0-4106 GCA_043734225.1 Anaerolineales bacterium
TTTATTCAATTTCCCGCAGATTTTTTGCGCCCAAATAACAAAAGGCCCGCGAATTCGATGTTGGGACGCGATAAATTCACAACCTCTGAGCGCGAATGCGCAGACTTCGGCCAAGCATCACGGTCGCGCGCGAAGAGCCTCCCGGTATGTCCTTCGCGGCTGGCAGTTTCTGAGTAGCGCGAATGTGCTGCTTCGGAGCTCACATCTTGGTCGCGCGCGACGCGAAGCGCCCCGTAGGGGATGGGCCTCCCGCCTTGGTCTGCACGATGGTTGGTTTCTGAGCAGCGCGAATGCGCTGCCTTAGGCCGCGTGAAATGGTCGCGCGCGACGCGAAGCGCCCCGTAGGGGATGGACCTCCCGGCTTGGCCTGCATGACAGTTAGTTTTTTAGGAGCGCGCTTGCGATCGCTATGTCAAACCAGCACGAGCCTGACCCATGCTTGACTTAATCATCCGCGGCGGATTGGTCGTCACGCCCACGCAAACCCGTCTCCTCGATATTGGCATCCAATCCGGCCAGATTGCCTTCGTCGCCGAGCCGGGCCTCGTGCCCGCCGAAGCCGCGCGCGTCATCGACGCCAGCGGCCGGCTGGTGATGCCCGGCGGCGTGGAGGCCCACGCCCACATCGCCGAACCGATGCACAAAGGCTGGACTCGCGGCGAGGAGGTCTGGCTCCAGTCGCCGGAAGCCGCCACGCGCGCCGCCATCTTTGGCGGCACCACCACGGTCGTCTCGTTCGCTTTTATGGATGTGCACACCAAGACTGTGGCCTTTGATGCCAACATCGCTGTCCAGGATCGCACCCGCCTCTTCAGCGGTCATGCCTATGCCGATTTTGCCTTCCACCCGGTGCTCACTGGCCGCCCCTCGCCCGCCACCATTGCCACGCTGGTGGATGCCCTGGCCGACGGCACCGCCTCGTTCAAGGTCTTCACCACCGATGTCACCAGCGCGCAATCGGGCATCAAGATCGACGACGGCTCTATCCTGGACGTGATGCAGACCGTGGCCGCGCATGGCGGCATTGTGATGGCCCACGCCGAGGACGATGAGCTCGTCAAGCACATGGAAGCCAAGCTGGCGCGCGAAGGCCGCGACCAGTGGTATAACCTGCACTTGGTCCACACCAATCTGTCCGAGCGCATTGCCTTCCACAGCATCATCAGCCTGGCCCGCGAGGCGGGTGTGCCGCTGTACCTGGCGCACGTCACCGGGGCCGAGGGCGTGGCCGCCATTGGCGCCGCCCGGGCGCACGGCCAGCCAGTCTTCGGCGAGGTGCTGCACAACTATCTGTGCTACACCGCCGAGGACTATCGCAAGCCTGATGGCGGCAAATACCAAACTTACCCGGCGCTGAAATCCGAGGCCGACCGGCTGGCGCTGTGGGAAGGCTTGGTGGATGGCACGCTCTCGGTGGTGGCCACTGACGAATACACCACCTCCTATCAGATCAAGACCCAGGGCAAGACCATCGCCACGGCCTGCGGCGGGCATGCCGGCATCGAAACGCGCGGCATCATTGCCTTCTCGGAAGGCTATCGCCGGGGCCGCTTCAGCCTGGAACGCTTTGTGCAGGTCTTCTCCACCAACCCGGCCAAGATCTTAGGTCTTTATCCGCGCAAAGGTGCAATCCTGCCCGGCAGCGATGCCGACCTCGTCATTTGGGATCCCGCTGTGCGGAAGACCGTCCAGCTCTCCGATCTGCACCACGACTCGGATTACAGTATTTGGGAAGGCTGGGCGGTGCAGGGTTGGCCGGTCACCACCCTTCTGCGCGGGCAGGTCGTGGTCGATGCCGGACAATTGTTGGGACGGCCGTCCGATGGGCAGTTCGTCAAACGCAAGCTGCGTCCCGAAATGTTATCTGCGGCTGGCGCCTGATTGGTCCAAACCTGAGCCACACCGGATCGACCGTTTGCCATTATGTCACCCGCCACATGTATGGGCCTTAAAGCCACATGTGTTGGGGCTTAAAGCCACATGATTTTACACCATTTGCCTTGTTTTAGGCGCTTCCGCCACACCCGCCACACCCGCCACATGAAATAGGGTAGGGGTAGACAGACCGCGCGACAGTCGTTGAAAAAAGCCACGGGCGGGCGCCTGGCACATCACCACCTGTTCTTTCTTTGCGCCCTCTGCGTTCTCAGCGGTAAATTCGCCCTGCCGATTGCGCCTGACGAATACCGTCCTATAATCCGTTGATCATGCGCAAATTACGCTCGCCCACTCCCGAAGCCTGGCAGGACTTCTTTTACGGCCGTGAGCCCAAGCGCGAGCCGTGCAAAATTATCGAGAACCGCACCGCCTGGCGCATTGTCATCTTTGCCGCCGCCTCCCCCAAGCCCGGCGCCCCCGATAACCACGATGGGCAGTTGATCCTGGCCCCTTTTGCCAAGCGCATTTTGAAGTGCGAGATCCTCAACCAGTTTGACTATGAGCGCTGGGAGAAGCGCGGCTTCGTGCGCACCGAGGATGAACCGGTGCCCGAAGCGCCCGTGCCATTCTATAAATTTGTGCGCGTGGCTGCCTGGACCGGCCTGCTGCTGACCGTGTTCGTGCTTCCTGTGCTGTGGGTGAATTTGCCCTACTGGCTGGCCCTGTTCGGGGCCATCGTGGGGGTCTTGCGCGTTGAGCGTCAGCCGATTTATGAATGGATCAGCCAGGCGGTCAGCCTGGTGCTCATCATCGGCATTTCGCTGCTGCTGTCGGCTGGCTTCTTTTTCATTCTCAACCGCGACCCCCAGTCGAATACGCTGCTGCTCACCAGTGTCACGGTCCAGGCCGGCATTGCCGTGATCTTTTTCGTGGTCATCGCCTCCTCGCTGCCGGCGCTGTTGTACTACCTCTTTGAACGCTTGAAATCCGAGACCCTGCGCGAGGTTTTCCTGCGCGACGCCATCCGGCTCAATCCCAATCTGTACACGTTGGATGAAGCCGAATTTCGCTACGGCGCGCTGGTCGACGAAGTCTTTGGCCGCAAGACCGCCCAGGAATTTCTGGGTGGTTTGCAAGTCTCGCTGTTCGTGAACCTGGCCTTGACGACGTTGGGCTGGGCCCTGGCCTTGATGCCCAATGTCGGCATGTTGCCCGACAAGGTCTTGCCCTACCAGGCCGTGCCGCTGCTCATCGTGCCGGTTTCGCTTCCCATCGTCTATGGCGCTTTGGGCTCGTACTTCTTCGCCCTTAACATGCTCTTCCGCCGCTACGTGCGCTCCGACCTGGGCGCCAAGGCTTACACGCATGTGGTGGTGCGCCAGTTGGTAACGGTGATCCTGGTTTGGGTGGTCAGCGTGCCCACCCAACTGTGGTCCAACCTCGGCGACAGCGGTAAGGCCGTGCTGCTGGTGACCTGCTTCTTTATCGGCATTGTGCCCGAGACGGCCCTGGCCATTTTGCAGGACTATCTGCGCAATAACAAAGTCCTGACCAAGCGCATTCCTTCCCTGCGCGAGGACCAGCCGCTGGATGACCTGGAAGGCGTGAGCCTGTATGACCGGGCGCGCCTGCTGGAAGAGGGCATTGAGAACGTCGAAAACCTGGCCCACCACAACTTCATCGATCTCATGCTGCGCGCGCGGATGCCCACGCCGCGCCTGGCCGACCTGGTGGACCAGGCCATCCTGTATCTTCACCTGCACGAGCCGCCCAAGGCCGATGGCCAGGCCGGCGACGACACCGCGCTGGCGACCCTGCGCCGTTATGGCATTCGCACCGCCACCGACCTGGAGCATGCCTGCGAACGAGCCAAAAACCGCGATCCGCAGGAGCTCAAGAATATCCTCGGCCTGCTCGATAAGCCCGGGGAGATGCCGGGCCGGCTGCAGGTGGTGGCGGATGCGCTGGAAGATGATGACTGGCTGCCTTACCTGCGCGAGTGGCACCGCAACCAACGCGCCGACCAGGCCCGCACCCTGGAGGAGCTTGAGGCGTTCCTGGCGCATCCCGAGCCCAGGAAAGAAGGCGCGCGCGCCCGGTCGCTGGTGGTTCCCGGCGCCTCTGAGCCCGAGCCAGCGCCCAGGCCCCAGCCGGCGGCCGCGCCAGCCTCTGCGGCCATCGCCAAGGATGCCCCAGCCCTCTCCCTGTAATGAAACACTCCTGTAAAA
>JAYTFQ010000458.1:0-26943 GCA_043734225.1 Anaerolineales bacterium
CGCTTTGTCGACGGCCTGTCGATGCACATTCTCAACACGCAGAGCAGCAAGGTCATGAACGCCGCCACCGAGGCCGAGCAAGAAGACATCATGCAGGACTCGCCCCGCGTGCAGCAGCTAGCCCACTACCTGTCGGATTCGCTGGCCGCGGTCCGCAACGAGATGATCGCGCTGATTACCGAGGGCTACAACACTGGCGTCGAGCATCTGTTGACCATGATGAGCAGCGAGAACAAGGCCGGGCAAGACCGGCAGGCCGTCAAGGCCGAGGCCGGCGCCTCCTGGGAGACCCTCAAGGCCCACACCCGCTACCTCGAGCTGCGCGCTCGCGGCGGGCTGGACCACGCCACCGCCGCCGACTACGTCAAGCGCTACGCCGAATATCGCGTGCTCAAAGGGATAGAAATACCGGATCTCGTCGCCCAGAACCCGGCCCGCTTTGCCGACCTGGAGTTCCCGGCCATGCTGCTCAAAGACCGCCCGCTGTTGGCCAAGAACGCCACCAAGCAAAACCATAAGATGGAACAGGCCGCCCAGGCCGCGCAGTTCTCCACCGGTCTGCGCGAATTTACGGTCGAGATTGACCGGCAAAATGATGACCTCAGCCGGCTGCTGGGGCCGGCCCGCATTTCGCTCAACCAGATGCGCGAAGAGCTGCGCCGCGACGCCGCCGAGCGCCGCCAGCCCGGCCAACAGCGCGGCGCCCTGGCCAACTCAGTCGACCTCAAGCGCCAGGCCCTGCTCACTCAGAAAATCAACAGCCTGTACCGCGTCAGCCTGTCGGTCCTGGCCTATGCCGAAGTCTACAAGCTCAAAGGCGAATCCTTTGTGCCCGGGCTGCTGAAACTTAAGGATGGCTCGCTCAAGGCTTTCGGGCCCAGCCTGGCCATCCAGCTTGAAACGCTCTTCCGCCAAATGGAGTCCTTAAAGGCCCTGCACCGCCGGCTCGAGGTCCATGCTGGCTAACCAACCCCGCTTGACGCCGCCAAACTGGCCGCCGGGCGGGCCAGGTCAAAAAATCCTTGGAACATTTCACCGCCCTGACAGCCGGGCTGGAATCAGGTATACTTTGCCCGCACTGGCAATGTCGTTCAACAGCCTAGCGGTGTTTCAAAGTCGGTAAACGTCGCCGAGTGGCGCTTACGGAATCCCTACTTGCACAAATCCAGTTTCGTGTCGCGCCCAACAGGCGTCAAGCTGCCGCCGCATCACAAGCGCCAATTGAATACTAACCATCGAGGTGGCCCTGTGGACCACGCTCTCGTTGATCCTTGCGCGCCTGCCATGGGTGGATGGGAGCCCAAGTCGCATGATCGATGAGTTGGACGATGGGTTGCGCGAGCTGCTGGTGCGCGAGCTCCCAATCAAGAACAATGAAGTCGATATCGCCTTCGAGCAGCCCAAACGCGACTGGTCGGCCCGTCTCAGCCGCCCCACCATCAATCTTTATCTGCACGACATCCGCGAGAACGTCAAGCTGCGCCGCGAGCAGCGGCCCTACGAGCTGGAGCGCCGCTCAAACGCGGTGGTTCAGCAGCGCCAACCCATGCGCGTCGACCTGCACTATTTGTTGACCACCTGGGCCGCTGCGCCGGAAGACGAGCATCGCCTGCTGGCGCGCGCCTTGATGTCCTTGATTCGCTTCCCCGAATTCCCCGGCGACCTGCTGCCGGAGGGTCTGCAAGACCAGCCCATCCCCATCCCGCTCAAAATCGCTCAATCCGATACGCTCGACAAGCCCAGCGACCTGTGGAGCGTGCTCGACAACCAGCAGCGGCCGGGCATTGTGCTGATTGCCACATTGTCTTTCGCCGCCTACCCCTCGGTTGTCAAGCCGCTCACCCGCACCGCCGAGGTGCGTTCTGGCCCCAGCGACAACCCCTCGGCCGGCCGCGGCTACATTTCCATCAGCGGTGTCATCAAAACCCGCAAGCCGCTGGCCAATTTGCGCCTGAAATTGCTGGAGCGCGGACAGGACATTGAGCTGCTGGAGCACAACGAGTTTGGGATTCGCAATCTTCAGCCAGGTGACTATACTTTAGAGATTACGGCCGATGGCCGCAAGCCCAGCAAGCACAAAATAACCGTGCCGGCGCCAAGCTATGATGTTGAGCTTTGAGCAGACGCGCCGCGCGGTCATGTTGGGTTTCGCGGCTTCGGCTCACGCGCTGGTCGGCGCCCGGTTACACGTCACACGGCCAGGAGTCGCCGGAAAGGAGGTTGAGCATCGCGAACGCCAGCAGTAACCTGGGCCAAATCGGTGGCCCGGCGCCCGGTCGACATCCACCGGCCGCGCCCCGGCCAGCACAACCCGCACGGATTATCAAGACTTTTACGGTCTTATTCACACAGTAGGGAAAGGAGATCAGCATGCCGGAATATTTATCACCTGGGGTTTACGTCGAGGAAATTGACCGCGGCCCCAAGCCGATTGAAGGGGTGGGCACGGCCATGGCCGTCTTTGTCGGCTTCACCGAGAAAGCCTCGCAGTCCGAGGTCATCGACGGTGAAATGATCACGCACGATCTATTCAATCGGCCGCAGCTCGTCACCAATTGGAGCCAGTATGTGGAGCGCTTTGGCGGTTTCGTCGCTGGCGCCTACCTGCCCCTGGCCGTCTACGGCTACTTCCAGAACGGCGGCTCGCGCTGTTACGTTCTGAGCGTCAAGACCATCCCCCGAGCCCAGGCGGCGCTGCTGAACGCCGATGGCAAGCCCGGGCTGGTCGTGCGCGCCAAGAATGCCGGCTTCGACGGCCTGCGCCTGCGCGTGCGCGTGGACGCTCCGCAGTTGGCGGCGCCCGCCGCCGAGAAAAAGGGCAAGGCCAAGGATGCTGCTGAGGGCGCCGAGCCCGCGGCCGCCGCCGCCGATGGCGCCTCCCCGGCTGGCTCGTTTAACATCACCATCGAGCGCGAGCGCCCCAGCGGTGGTTGGGCGGTGCAGGAAACACTCAACGACATCACCGTGGCCGAGTTTGAGCGCGAAAACGGGACCAAGGTTCCCGGCGTGGCCTTCAAAGACAACCACGGCCCCAAGTTCGTGGACATCGTTGTGCCGGAGGGCAATAGCCTGCCGGTAGCCAAGTTGGCCCCGCGCGAGCAGCAGCAATCCCTGAATATCGAAAACCGGCTGCTGTCGGCGCCCGGCACCTCCGATTTCCAGGGAGATGTGCTCGAGCGCACCGGTGTCGAAGGCCTGGAGGCCATTGACGATATCACCATGGTGATCGTGCCGGACCTGATGACCACCATGCCCGGCCAGAAACTGGATCTAAACACGGTCAAGGCCGTGCAGACCATGATCATCGCTCACTGCGAGCATGCCGGCGACCGCGTGGCCATCCTCGACACGCCCCCGAACATGTCGCCCCAGGCCATCAAGAACTGGCGCATGAACGTGGCCGGCTATGATTCAAGCTACGCCGCCCTGTATTACCCTTGGATCGAAGTCAACGATCCGGTCACCAATCGCCCGGTGCTGATGCCCCCCTCCGGCTACATGGGCGGCGTGTGGGCCCGCAGCGATAATACCCGCGGCGTGCACAAGGCCCCGGCCAACGAGATCGTGCGTGGCGCGACCGGCCTGGCCTACAACGTCACCAAGGGCGAGCAGGACACCTTGAACCCGTTCGGCATCAACTGCATCCGCGCCTTCCCCGGCATGGGCATCCGCGTCTGGGGCGCGCGCACGCTGTCGAGCAACCCCTCCTGGCGCTATATCAACGTGCGCCGCTTGTTCAACTTCGTCGAGAAGTCGATCGAGCGCGGCACCCAGTGGGTGGTGTTCGAGCCTAACGAACCGCGGCTGTGGGGCCGGGTCCGGCGCGACGTCAGCGCCTTCCTGACCATGGTTTGGCGTGATGGCGCGCTGTTCGGCACGGCGCCCAGCGAAGCCTTCTTCGTGAAGTGCGACGGCGAGACGAACCCGCCCGCCTCGCGCGACCTGGGACGCCTGATCATCGAAATCGGCATGGCGCCCGTCAAGCCGGCCGAGTTCGTTATCTTCCGCATCTTCCAGTGGGCGCCTGGCCAGGATTAGCGCAGACAGCAGCGACCAGCAGCTAGCGTAACAGGAGGCAGACACCATGGCTTATTCACAGCAGCGCGATACCGACCCGTTGATCGTCTACCAATTCGGCATCGAAGTCGGCGGGACGGTCACGGGTTATTTTCAGGAATTGGGCGGCATCAACTCGGAAAGCGAAGTCATCGAGTTCAAGGTGACCTCGGAAGGTAAAGACTTCATCCAGAAGATGCCTGGCCGTATCAAGTGGGGGGATGTCACCCTCAAGCGCGGCATCACCGCCAATCTGCAGATCTGGGAATGGCGCCAGCAGGTGGAAGAGGGCAAGATGAACGACGCCCGCAAGAACTGCTCGATCCTGCTGTACGACCGCAACATGCAGGTGGCCGCCCGTTGGGACTTCCTCAACGCCTGGCCGTCGAAGGTTTCCGGCCCAGACATGAAGGCCGACGGCAACGAGTACGGTATCGAAGAAATGACCATCGTGCACGAAGGTATGAAGCGCACGAAGGCCTAACAGCAAGGGAGCGTAGATGCCCCGGCAGACTGAGTTTGAGTTCACCCTACCCGTCGGTTACACCGACCAGGAAGGCAGACTTCACCGGCAGGGCGTGATGCGCATGGCCACCGCCATGGACGAAATCGCACCGCTGCGCGATCTGCGCGTGCGCGGCAACCAGGCTTACCTGGCGGTCATCCTGCTGTCGCGGGTGATCACCCGGCTGGGCGCCCTGCCGATGATTTCCACCGCCGTGATCGAAAACCTGTTCGTGGCCGACCTGGCCTACCTGCAGGCGCTGTATCGCCGCATCAACGAAGAAGGCAAGACGACCATCACGGTCACCTGCCCGGCGTGCCAGACGAAACACGAGGTGGATCTTGCCGAGCTGGGGGGGTTGTAGGCTACCCCCTCAGCCGCCTGCAGGAGGAGGTAGCCTATCTGGCCTATCACTTCCACTGGTCGCTCGATGCGATCTTGGAACTGGAGCACAACGAGCGCCAGCAGTGGGTGAAGCAGGTCGCCGATATCAACCGCAGGCTTAACGATGCCGCTCAGCGGCACTAGACTGGCCGCGCAATCCTGGGGGCCGCCCAACGGCCCCCGGGATCGCTGCCAGGCGTGAGCAAACTTTAGCCAATGGTAACGAAGACCGCCGCCCCGGCCAGGGGAGCTCAGAGGCCCAAAGTCGCCGTTCCGCCAAAGCCTCAGTCCAAGGTGAGCGACAAGCTCGATGAGTTGGACGAAGAGCTGCGCACCAAGTTTGAAGCCTGGCGCAAGGAAAAAGAGCGCACCGGAAGTCGTAGCACGCCAGAAGAACTGTTAAAAGAATTCCTTGAAAAACAAATCAAAAAGAGCGCGGCCAAGAAAGATAAAGGGTTGTTCGGTGACGACCGGTGCGGCGCGATAAGAACCAGAATGGACCTGGAATTGTTGGCTGAAAAAGTATTCATGCGACTGATTTGTGAGGCCCGGATCGAACGCGAGCGGTCTGGCCGGGCCGGCTGAGCTGGCCCAGCGACACGAACCCCAGCGCGCGTCGGAGGTAACGTAATGGTCACATCACTTCAAACACAAGGCTTGACCGCGCTATCAGGCGCGCTGGGCGTCCGCTTCGATGTGTCGCCGGCCTGGAAGTTCTACGTCGAGGTGCTGGGCGTGTTGGTGGCGGAATTTCAAGAATGCAGCGGGCTGATGATGAAGCGCCATGTCGAGCATTACCGGGAAGGCGGCACCAACGATTTTGAGTGGCTGCTCCCCGGCCAGATCAGCTATGAACCCATCACGCTCAAGAAAGGCATCACCTACAATCGTGAGCTCTGGCGTTGGTTCCGCTGGGGCATGCTCGATGGGCAGGTGTGGGGGTTCAACACTATTCCCGGCGCCAACGCGGCCATTTCACTGCTCAAGGCTCAGGGCGTGATTGTTCCCATGGGCACCAGCGTCTCGATTGTCCTGGGCACGGTGGATGGAAAAGTCGCCAAGCACTGGGATCTGATCGGAGCGATTCCGGTCGAATGGATCGGACCGGAAATGACCGCCGGGAGTGACCAGGCGGCTATCGAAACACTGAAGTTGGAACACCAAGGGATCGATCTGAGCCTGGAAATGATGACGCCCATGGCGGGCTTTTTCTCGAGCTCGGACAGCGCCGATTTGTCGTCCCCGCCCCCGCACGAGGGCCCGGCCAACGCCTATTACGATTTGCAGACCGGCGGCGGGGTTGGGACGACCGGCATAATCCCGGGCCCAGAGGATCTTTCAAGCGATCCAGACAAGATCAGCAAGGGCTTTTGGGACATGGCCGACATTGCGCCCGAAACCGATGAAGAAAAGAAAAAACGCGAGGAAAAAGAGGCCAAGGACGATAAAGCCTTTGAAGATTATTGGGAAATGCCAGGGGCTGGCTAGCATAAGCCTTTCGTCCTAAAGCGCATTTGATGATCGACGAACCCATTCCGAGCGCGCCCGAGCCGAACGACCAGCCCACCCCGCCCGAGCCCAGCGCCAATCGACCCGTCCAACCTTCACCGGCTGAACCCAAATCAGCCGAGCGGAAGATGTCTGCGCCCCGGCCCGCTCTGGCAAAACCGGTTGCGCCCAAGGTCGTTCAAGCCAAAGCCGCCAAGCCGAAATCGCCTGAACCCATACCGGCGCAGCCAGAAGCTGCACCCGCGCAGCGCAAGGTGGTTGAGCCCAGGCCAGAAAAGGCGCCCAGGCCCCAAGCCAAAGCTGCCAGTCAAACGCCCAAAGCGGCTGAGCCAAAGCCGACCAAGGCCGCCGGCAAAACGCCCCAACCGGAGCAAACCAAACCCGCTCCCGTGCAGCGCAAGGCGGTAGAGCCAAAACGGGCCAAAGCCACTGAGACAGTGACCCAACCGGCCGCCAGCGCGCCTAAAGCCAAGGCCGCCAAACCGGGCCCAGAGGTCACACGGCCTGCACCGCTCATGGAGCGCAATGAAGGGCCGGCGTTGGAAGTGCCCCCGGCCGAAGCGCCTAAGCCGCCGTCGCCGCAAGTCGAGCCGCAGCCGGCCGCGGCTGTTGCAGCGCCAGTTGAGTTGGCGTCCAAGGCGCTCTCCGCTTCCAATCCGGCTTCGACCGAGGCGGGGCCATCTGGCCCGCCCACCGTGCAGCGTGCGCCTCAGCCCCTGGGCGCGTCGACAGCAGCACTTGATGCATTCGGACGCCGGCTGGCCAGCCGCCTGGCGCGCACGGAAAGCGCCCTCAGCCCCTGGACGCAGCAAACCTTGCAGCTCCAGCGGCCCGCGCCACCGGCTGAGCCGAAAACATCCGAGGCCCAGGGAAGCCCGCGCGACATCGGCGAACCAACTCGCGTTCCGCGATCGAGTGAATCGCTTGGTTCGCTCGCCCGCCGCATCCAGCGCCAGGAGCAGCAAGGTGCCAGCGGTACATTCGGCCGGCTGGCGGGCGGCGTTGAGCGGACTGAGCGTTTTGCCGGCCGCATTGCCGCCCATTTCCCCGAACTGGCGGCCAAATACGAAACCCCGGCTGCCCCAGAGGGTGGGGCCGCTGCGCCAGCGCCCAGCGGACCGAACTTTACCTACTACCCAGAGGGCGCGAGCACGAGCAGCAAATCCAGTCAGACCACCATGACCGCGACGGAGATGCTCAAGCAACTCGGCCTCCCGTCCGGCGGCGCTCCGTCCGGCAGCACTCCGCCCAGTGGCGTCCCGCTTCAGCGCACGTCAGCGCCCGAGACGCCCGCACCCAAACCGGCCGCGCCCCCACCGCAGCCTCAAGCCCCGCGTGATCCGCGCCGCGTACGCCGCTTCTCAAAAATTGAGGAAGTGCCCCCGCCTGGGGAGGAGCGGCGGGCTCCGCCGGTGGCCCAAACCCCGCCGCCCGCCCCAGCCGTCCAGCATAGGCCGGAGCCGGCGCGCCCGCAGGTTGCGCCACGGGTGGCAACATCTGCTCGGCCGGAGGCCAACTCACCGGCGCATCCCCAGGCTCGCCCGGGCGACAAAGAGCAAACGCCGCCCGCTCCGCCCCGGCGACGTAAGCGTTTTGAAGAGGTCAGCACGCCTTCGAGCGCGGTGCCCGTCCAGCGCAGTCCGGAACCCGAAACTGCGCCGGCGCCCCCCACGCCCGCCACCGGCGATGACGCCGGCCCGCTGCGCTGGGACCATTTAGGCGATTTGCCGCCTTCCGTCCAGCGTCAATTGGAACGCGTGCAGCAGCGGCTGGCCGAGCAGACCGGTCTGCAGGCTCCCCCGGCCGAAAGGCTTCCTCCCGCTGACCCAAATGCGGAGCGGCCTTTCCATCCGCGCAATATCAACCCACCGCCGCCGCAGTTGGCGGAATCACTGCCATCGCGCTTGCCTTCGCCTGAAAGCGAGGCGCCGATTTCATTTGGGCCTGACCTTCAGCCACGCGCGACCACAGCGCAGCCGCAGGCCCAGCCACCCGCCGCGCCTGCAGAGCCCGCGGCAGCTTCCAAGCCGGCGGTCACACCGGCTTCCTCGCTGCCACGCACGGAGTTTGAGCTGCCAGAGCCCGAGCCGCTCGATCTGCCAGATGAGCCAATTGCGCCTGTTGCGCCGATTACACAATCCGAATCACCACTCGGCCTGCAGCGGGCTGCCGATCATCCGACTGCCCTCGAAACACCGCTCAGCAACCAGGCACTGCCTTTCGTCACGCCGCCGGCGTCAGATCCATCTGAGACCGCGCCTGGCACAGCACCGGAGCTTGATGTCGCCTTCGGCCTGCCGGCAGACAAACCAGCCATCCAGCGCTCGCCTGAGCCCGCCACGCCCGTTGAACCCCCGACACTGGACCAAACGCTGCAGCAGCCAGCGCCGGTCGAACGGGAAATGCCCGTCGTGCCGGGCGAGACAGATACGGCGCGCGCTGAACCACAGCGGCCAGCCGAGCCACTGACGCTGCGGCAACCACCCGCCCCGCCCCAACAGGCGCCCGCCCCCAGCGTGCAGCGCCAACCCACTGAGCCGCGGACAACATCTCGCGCGACGCGGGCCGCTCCGGCAGCCGCGGAGGCATCGCAGCCGCCAGCAACGCCCCAGCAGCATGAGTCAACAGCTTCAGCGGCGGTCGACCGGGCCGGGTCGCAACCAGAACCGCACCCGGTTCAGCCGGCAAAAAAAGCGAGTGAGTCCCCGGCAGCAGACCTTCAGCGGTCGGTCGCCGAAGCCGCCGCGCCAGCCTCGTCGCCTGTCGCCAGCCCGGCCCAGCCGCCGCTCACTTTGCGGCAGCCGACGGCGCCCGAGCCAACCGCCGGCGACGAGCCGCCAGACAAATCGCCGAACAGAGCCACGGCCGAATCGGCTGCCCAATTGCCGCCGCTGCCGTCAGCCACGGAAGCAGCCGCGCCGGTGATCCAACACGGCCCGTTGGTGGAAAAGCCAGCTGCCGAGCCGCTGGTTTTGCGCGAGCCGGCTCAGCCGCCAGTCGCACTGCCGGAGCGCCCGGTCGTTCAACGTGCTCAGCCATCTGCGCCGCCTGCGCCCATACAGCTGCCGGTCAGTGAGAGCAAACCGGAATCATCTGAGGCCGCATCGCCAGCCATCGTCGCCGACATCCAGCGCGCGCCTGTTGAGCCCCCGCAGCAGCCGCTCATCTTGCGTGAGACAGCCCTGGAACCGCCAGCGGAAAATTTGAGCGCGTCGGTTCAGCCGCGAGTCGTGGCGCCGGTCCAGTCTGATACGGCGCCCGCTACGCCAGCCAGCCAGCGGCAGCCAACGGCCGCAGCTGACTTGCCGCTGCGCGCGGCGTCAGTCACTCGAGACGACGCTGCGGCGAGTGTCGCAACGACGGCCCGCGCACCAGACTCGTCACAAACGGCACGCCTTCAACGCCAGTCAGACCAGGCTGTTCCCCCGCAAGCGTTGCCGCTGCGGGCTGCGCCAGAAGTGGGCCCAACTTCGGAGCAAGCTGACTTGCCGCTGCGCGCGGCTCCGGCCAGCGGAGGCGAAACGGCAGCGGGTGTCGAAACGACTACCAGTGCGCCAGACATTCCCCAAAGTCCACGGATCCAGCGCCAGGCTGTTCCCCAGCCGGCGTTGCCACTGCTGGTTCCGCCGGAAGGGATTGAGTCGCCGCAAGCAGCCGAAACTCGCGGTGGACAGGCAGCCGCTAAGACCCGCGCAAGCGCCCACGGCGAGCAGCCGCGCGCCCCGCGGCCAGCGACGTCAATGCCCGCTCGGCCAACACCGCCAGCCGCCATCCAACACCAGGCCGAAACGCCCGCCTCCCGTGGGCCGTCCCTGGCCATGCCGCTGCGCGAACCGCCGGCTGATGCCAGGCCTGGCCCCACCCCGGCTGGCGGTGCCTCACCCCAACTGTTGCTTGGCAGCCAGGTTTACGCCCGTGGCATGAAAGACGCCCGGATGGCCGTGATGGGTCCTTTGGCGACCAACGTGCGGCACAATATTCAACGGCGGCCGGCGCCCTCCGCGCCGGTTGGCACGCAAACAATGCCGGCGGCTGGGGCGTCAACGATCCTGGGCCTGGCCAGGAGCGCCTCGCTGCACACATCCGTGCTGCCGCAAACACGCGTCCAGCGCGAAGACGAGGCGCCCAACCAACCCCAAAACCAGCTCGTGCCGGTCTCACAACCATCTGGCACCCTTCCGCTGGCGCCCCCCGGACCGGCCCCGGTCAATCCCAACCAAAGCGCACCGACGACCAGCACTGCGCTCGTACCCAGTCGGCCAGCCCAAAATCTGCCGCTGGCCCCGGTCATTGCTCGGGATAGCGGCAATAACAACACTCAATTGGAGACCACCGGCGGCGGCGATTCGAGCGACGACTTGGACGACCTGTTATCCGGGCTGGAAGACGACGCGGATCTCGACGATGAAGACGATAAAGAAGTCGACCTGGACGATCTGGCCGACAAACTCTTGCCCTACATCAAACGCTTGATGGCCGTAGAACGGCAGCGTGATGACCCGATCTAAGGAGTATTCCTATGGCATTCCTTGAACAAATTGCTTCACGCCGGCTGCGGCTGGCGCTGAACGGCCTGACACCACACAAGGCCAAGATCATCAACTTGAGCAGCAAGAAGACAATCCTCAACAACAAAATTGAGGTGTCCTTCAATCCAAACAAGATTACCTATACCGCGTGTGCCGACTACAAGGAAGAGCTGCTGCCTGGCACCGATCCGTTGACCACCTTCAGCGGCAATCCGGCCGGCAAAATCAAGATGGACTTGATGTTCGACACCACCATGACCGGCGACAACGTGCGTGAGAAGTACATCGACTTTTTGCTCGAGCTGACCATGCCCATCAAAGAAACGGCAACCTCGCCCGCGCAGCCGCCGCGCTGCCAGTTCTTGTGGGGCGAGTTCAGCGAAGATCATCTGGGCTTCGATGCCGTGTTGAAGGAGTTGGTCGTCAAATATGAATGGTTTTTGCCCAATGGCCGGCCCGTGCGCGCCGATGTCGACGTGACGTTCGAGACGCCGTCCGAAAAAGAAGAGGGGCAGAACCCGACCTCGCGCAGCGAAGCCCGCAGCATCTGGCGGGTGATCGAGGGCCAGACACTGGATTGGATCGCGTACCAGGAGTACGGGGATACGTCGGCCTGGCGCCACATTGCTCAGGTCAACAATATCCAGAACCCGCGCAATTTGCGCGCGGGGACGGTCCTCAAACTGGTGCCGCTGCCCTGATGCCGGCCACGTCCAAGGTAACCTGTCATGGCTGATGCCCTGCGCGCCGCGATCGAAATCAAGATCAACGGCACGGCGCAAACCGATATGCTCGACGGGCTCATCGCCGCCACGGTGGATAGCAACATCCACCTGCCGACGATGCTGACCATCGAGCTATTTGACGATGACCTGGAATGGGTCAACGACACCGCCATCGACCTGGGCAAGCCGGTGGAGGTCACGTTCGACGAGCAGCCAGACCCGGATAGCACCGAGACGCCCCTTAAAAAGCTGATCTTTAAGGGCGAGATCACCTCGATTGAGCCGCGCTACAGCCAGGACGGCCGCGCCACGCTGCTCTTCCGGGCCTATGACAAATCACACCGGCTGCATCGCGGTAAGCAAAGCCGCACGTTCTTGAATGTGGCTGACAGCGACGTGGTCAAAACCATCGCCGGCGAAGCCAAATTGACGCCCGTAGTGGATACCACCGCCACCAAATTTGACTATTTGGTCCAGACCAACCAGACGGATATGGAGTTTTTGCAGGAGCGGGCGCGCCGCATTGGCTACTGGGCTTTCGCCGCTCAGGATAAGCTCTATTTCAAAAAACCCGACTTCAATCTAGGCGATGGGCCTACGTTGGAGTGGCCTGAAGTGCTGCGCGACTTTCGGCCGCGCTTGAGCGGCGTGGGGCAGCCCAAATCCGGCAGCGCACAGGGCTGGGACTTCAAAGCCATGAAGGAGATTGAAGGCAAGGCCACGACCGCCACCAAATTCAACGTTGGCGGTGTCAAAACGGCTGCTGGCGCGGCGGCCGATAAGGCGTTTGCTGGGGACGGAAAGTCGAACGTGGCCATCGTGCACCGGCCGATGGTGGTGAGTGATGAGGCCACCGACATCGCCCAGGCGGCGCTGGATGAAGCCGCCAGTGAATTTCTGCAGGCCGACGGTGAATGCCTGGGGCATGCCGACATTTTGGCCGGGGTGACGGTGACCGTTAAAGGCGTCGGCGACCGGTTTAACGGCAAGTATCTGGTGACGTCGGCGACGCACATTTACAAGCGCGGCCAATATATGACGCGCTTTGCGATGACCGGCCGCCAGCCGAACACATTCCGCTACCTGGTCGGCCAAAATCGGAATACCAGCATCGACCGGCCGCAGGCCGAAGTGAATGGCGTAGTGGTCGGCGTCGTGACCAATGCCGACGACAAAGACAATCTTGGCCGGGTCAAGGTCAAATTCCCCTGGCTGCCCAAGGACAACAAGGGCGTGGCGATTGAGAGCACCTGGGCGCGCATATCGGCGCCCATGGCTGGCAACAAACGCGGTTTTATGTTCATGCCGGCCGTGGACGACGAGGTGCTGGTCGCCTTCGAGCACGGCGACCCGAACACGCCGTATGTGCTGGGCGGCCTGTGGAACAGCAAAGACAACCCGCCGCTGAGCAAGGATGAGTCCACCAAGACCGGCAAGACTCAACAGCACATGATCAAGACCCAGTCCGGCCACATGCTGATCTTTGACGACAAAGACGGCGAAGAACAGATTATTATTCGCGACAAAAGCACCAAGAACGAGATTATCATCACCACCAAGGACAAGTCGATCCTGATCAATGCTGAAAAGGATATCAAGCTGACCGCCGGTGGCAAGATTATTTTCAAGGCCACGGATGATATCCTGCTCGATGGGAAAAATTTCAAAGTGAAAACCGAGGCCGATTTCCTGGTCGAAGGCGTCAACGCCAAGATCAAAGCCAGCGCCAACATCAAGCTTGAAGGCGTCAAGATCGAAGGCCAGGGCAGCGCCGGCGTCACCTGGGCCGCGGCCGGTGTCGGCAAGATCGAGATTACGTCGGCCAAGACCAGCATCAACGCCGGCGGCCTGGATGTGATGTGAGGAACTAATATGCCGGGTTTACTGTTGACGATGTCAGCCGCTGTTTTGTGCGCCCATGGCGGCAAAGTGAACTTTGCGGCGCCGAACCCGCGAGTCAAGATCATGGGCGTGCCGGTGCCCATGTCGGCGCCGCCAGTGCTGATCGCTGGCTGTGCCTTTCCGCCGCCGCCGGTGGCCAATGGGCCGTGTGTCAGCGCGCCGTGGATACCTGTGACCCATACGGTGCGTGTCAAGTCGATGAATCTGCCGCTGGTGTGCCAATCGTCGCAAGCGATTGCCGTCCCGACCGGCACACCCATCACCATCGCCTTTGCCGGACAAGTCCGGGTCAAGGGCATGTAGGAGCCCCACCACTGTGGACGACGAGATCCGTAACCGAGAGTTTCTGGGCCAGGGTTTGGCCTTCCCGCTGCAGTTCAACCCGCGCGGGCAGATCGCGCTGGCCTCCGGGGACCGTGATATCGAGCAAGCGATTCGCCTGATCCTGAGCACGATGCCGGGCGAGCGCGTCATGCGCCCCAACTTCGGCTGCCGCGCCTGGGAGCTGACTTTTGCGCCCATTAACTCCGAAACCGGCAGCCTGATGAGCCGTTACGTCACGGACGCGCTGAAGTTTTGGGAGCCGCGTGTTGAAGTGAACAAAGTGGAATCATTTCGCGACCCAGCCGATGATGGGGCGCTGCTGGTGGAAATCCGCTACACAATCAAAGCCACCCACGATCCGCGCAGCATTGTTTATCCATTCTTCATCGTTGACGAGCAGATTGCGATTTAGGAGATAACGGTATGCCTTTGCCTGAACCCATCCTGGACGACCTGCGCTTCCAGCGTGACCTGGTAGATGAGGCCCGCCGGCGCATCATTCGCTACTGTCCCGAATGGACGGATTACAACGTCAGCGATCCGGGCATTACCCTGATCGAGCTATTTGCCTGGATGACAGAGATGATCACCTACCGGCTGAACCTGGTGCCGGAGAAGAATTACATCCGCTTCATGGACCTGCTGGGTGTCCGGCTGCAGCCGGCCAACAGCGCGCGCGGCGAACTGACCTTCCGGCTCTCCACCGCCTTCCCCATTCGGCCCGGCGATGACACGCCCGCCATCGTGCCGGCGGGGCTGGAAGTGGCCACCCGTCCCACCGACGAGGCGCCGGAGGTGATCTTTACCACCGACGAGCGGCTGCTGATTGTGCCGCCGGTGCTGGCCCAGGTGCGGCGCGACGACGAGTTCAACAAAAATTACCTGCCGCGCATGGGCGTGGAAATCTTCTACGCCTTCACCCGGCCCCGGCCGCGCGCCGGCGACACCTTCTATTTGGGTTTCGACGAGGCGAGCAATATCAGCGGACACATCCTGCGCCTGGACATCCAGGCCGAGGAAACCCAGGCCACCGGCGTGCGCCGCAACGATCCACCTCTAGTGTGGGAATGCTCCACCGGCAACGGCCAATGGGAAGAAGTGACGCCCAGCACCCAGCCGGATGAGCTCGACACGACCGGCGGTCTCAACAACGCGCGCGGTCACATTGTCTTCTATCTGCCGCTGTCGATGGCGCCCAATCAGGTGCAGGGTCGCAGCGCCTACTGGCTGCGCTGCCGGCTGGAGCAGCGGCGCAAAGAGCAAGGTATGTATTCGCAGCCGCCGCGCATCCAGAACATCACCGCTTACGCGTTGGGCGCCACCACACGCGCCACGCACGCGGTCATCGTCAACGACGAACGCCTGGCGGAAAGCGACGGCGAACCCGGGCAAGTCTTTCACCTGACCAATGCGCCTGTTCTGGCGCTGCGCGAGGGTGAGATGGTGACTGTGGAGGAACGCCGCGACGGCGAACTGGAGCCCATCGCCTGGACCCAGGTGCCGGAGTTTTCAAACTCAGACCGTTTCGACCGGCACTTCACGCTGGACACGGCCACCGGCGAGATTGCCTTTGGACCCTCCGTGCGCCAGGCCGATGGCTCCGTCCGGCAATATGGCCGCATCCCCGAGGCGCGCCGCGAGATCCGCTTCACAAAGTATCGCTTCGGCGGCGGCGTGGCCGGCAACGTGCCGGCCAGCAAAGTTCAAATGCTTAAATCGGCTGTGCCCTATATCGCCGCTGTGAGCAATATGCGTCGCACGGAAGGCGGCCGCGATCAGGAGACCCTGGAGGAAGCGAAACTGCGCGCTCGGCGCGAGGTGCGCGCCCAGGAACGGGCCGTAACCGCCGACGACTACGCGGTGCTGGCGCAAGGCGCCAGCCGGGCGGTGGCGCGCGTCATCTGCATCACGCCCTCCCAGGTGTCCACCGTGCCGGCCAGTACCCTGCCCCCCGGCATGCTTGAGCTGCTGGTCGTGCCGGCTGTCTTCGATGCGTTGCGCAACGGAGATCTGGGCAAATTAGCACTCGACCCGGTACTCGCCCGCCAGATCGAAACTCACCTGGAGCCCTACCGGCTGCTGACCACAACCGTCCGTGTGCGTGAACCGCGCTACATCGGGGTCAAGGTCAGCGCCGAAATCGTGACGACCGACTACAGCGACCCAGAGGTTGTGCGCGCCAACGTCAGACGCAGCCTGAGCAACTTTATTTCGCCGCTGGACCTGTCTGAGCCGGACCAAAACCGAGACGAGCTTATGGGCCCGCACTGGCAAGGCTGGCCGTTTGGCCGGGCGTTATTCATTTCCGAACTATATGCGCTCATTCAACGCGCGCCGGGCGTCAAGCATGTTCTGGAAGTGCGTTTGAGCACGCGGCCGCTCGTGCCCGGCCAGGAAGCCCCGCAGCGGGGTGAGCAAATGGCGCTGGTGCCGGTCGACCCGAATGCCTCCTTTCTGGATGCGGCTGAGGCGCCGCTGACGACCGTCAAGGACCGGCGGCTGGAGATTCCCGTCGATACCCTGCTGTGCTCACTCGATCATGACGTGCAGGTCGTGACCCTATGACTCTGGCCGAGAAACCGAAATCCCTGAGCGGGATGTCGCTGGAACCACTTGAGCCTCCGGCGGCTGGCGCTTTGGCGGTCCGGCCAGCCGCGCCGCAAGCTCTGGCGGTTGGGCATGTGCCCAGCACCGGGCGCTGCTATCCGGGCGAAACCGTCAGCCTGTTTACCCAGGTGGAGGCCCGCGCCCGGATACCCGGTTTTTCACTGCAAATCAGCGTTCCGTCCGGACTGAACTCTGGGGTATACCAGGCTTCCGCCAATCATGGCACGGCCGAACCGGAACTGATCCTTGCCGAGGACGGCCGCTACCTGTTATGGCAGGTCACGCGGCCCGTGGAAGCCGGCGAGGCTTTCACCTACGAGCTGGAAGTTACCGCCCGGCCGACCGCCGCCGACACCGCCTGGCAGAGCGAGGCGCTGGTGCGACCCCTGGGCGACGATGGTTCCGATCCCGGCCTGAGCGAGACGGCCGAAATCCTGGTGGTGGCCGCGGGGCGCTATCTGCGTTATCTGCCGCGCATCTATCAGGAGCAGGATGAGGTAATGGCGCGCTTCCTGATGCTGTTTGAAAGCTTCTGGGCGCCCATCGAGAGCCAGATTGACAACCTGCCGCTGTATTTCGATCCTGCGTTTACGCCGCTGAAGTTGCTGCCATGGCTGGCATCCTGGGTGGACCTGACCCTGGATGACCATTGGCCAGAAGCCAAGCGTCGCCAGCTGCTCAAAGCGGCCGTGTCACTTTACCGCAAGCGCGGCACCCGGCGCGGCTTGCAGGAATATCTGGAAATCTATACGGGCGCGCAAGTTCAAATTTCCGAGCATGGCGCCCACAATTTCCTGCTCGGGTCTGGCGCGCGGTTGGGGCCGGGTGTGGCCCTGGGCACTTTGAACATGCCGCATACGTTCACCGTAACGGTCTATCTGCCGCCGGCGCAGAATGTCGCCGCGATCGTCGTGGACCGCAAGCGCTATGAGGCCGAACGCCGACAAATGATCGAAAGCATTATTGAGGCCGAGAAACCGGCGCATACCAGCTACAACTTGCGCATCGAAGCCTTGTAGCCAGGCCGGCCAACAGCGAGGACAATATCGTGACCGAAGCCGAATTCTTGAAGAGCCTGCCCACGAAACGCATCAAAGCCGTCGATGGCATGGCCGTCACCGCCGATGTTTGGGAAGAGGCGCACGAGTACCACCGGTTCCAGATGCAGCTGCATGCGCGCTACGCGCATGGGCCCGGCATTTTGTCGGGGCTGGAAGTCGTCGCCAGCGACCCGGCCGACACCGCGGTCTACATCCGGCCAGGCACGGCCATCGATGCCGACGGGCAAACCATCGTCGTGGCTGAGCCGCTCAGCTACGATGTCGCCGGCGCCGCCGAGGGCCCGTTCTACCTGCTGCTCACGTTTGCCGAGAGCCGGCCGCGCTCAGAAACCGGCCCTGTGCAGGAAGGCGCGCCGCTCTACGTGCACGCCGAATTTGGGCTGGAAGCCATGGCCCAACTTTCGGAAGCGCGCACCGTGGAGCTGGCACGCATGCAGCGTTCCAAGCGCGGCGCCATCGTGCGCGACGCGGCCGTCGCCGCCTCGCCGGATGTGGATGAAATCGATTTGCGCTTTCGCCAGGTGACGGGCGGCAGCCGCCCCGCGCCCACCAGCATCGCAGTTGTGCACGCCGGCGGATCCGGCGGCCGGCACGGCGCGGGAGCCGCCTATCTAGCGCGGGCCCTGCGCGCGGCCGGTCAGCCCACCTGGGCCGATGATAATGTCACACTCTCCGGCGGGCTGGGCCGCTATACCCTGGTCTACTTAGTGGGCCACAACGGCTTCCAGTTGACCAGCGATGAAATGAACAGCCTGTATACCTACCTGCAGGGCGGCGGAACGATTTTTGCCGAAAGCTGCCGGCGCGATGCGTCAGCCGCCACGGCGGCCGATCACTCGATCAACGACCTTTTCGCCTCACTCGGCCTGAAGCTCGACAATGTGGCCACCGGGCACAACCTGCTGGTGGAGCCCAACCTATTTGCCGCGCCGCCGGCGGGTTATGAAACCGACGGCCTGCCAATCGTGCGGGCCGGCGAAGGCGTGGTTTTCAGCGCCGCGGATTATGGCTGCCTTTGGCAAGGCGAACGCCGCAGCGGGGCCGCCGGGCGCGATGCCATTCGCACCGCTCACGAATGGGGAGGCAACCTGCTCGCCATGGCCGCTGGCCGCCAGCGGCAAGCGGCAGCATCCAAACTCTAGGGGCCACGGGAACATTTGATGCTATCTTACGACGAAGTCCCGTATCCCAACCTGTCGCATGTTCAGAGCCATCCAGATTCGCTGGCGACACTGACCACCCTGTTGGGCCTGTCACCGGCCCCCATCGACCAGTGCCGCGTGCTTGAAATCGGCTGCGCTTCCGGCGGAAACATGATCCCGATGGCGCTCAGCCTGCCGGGCAGCACGCTGGTGGGCATCGACTATTCGATCCGGCAAATTGAAGAGGGGCTGACGGCCATTGCGGCGTTGGGCTTGACCAATATCAGCCTGCGCCACATGGACATCCGGGAAATAACGCCCGAGTTGGGGCAATTTGACTACATCATCGCCCACGGCGTATTTTCGTGGGTGCCGACCGATGTGCGCGACCAGTTGCTGACGGTCTGCAAGCAGAACCTGACCCCCAACGGAGTGGCCTTCATCAGCTATAACGTTTACCCAGGCTGGCATATGTTGGCCACCATCCGCGATATGATGCTGTACCACACGCGCAATATCGAAGATCCCACCGAGCGGGTGGCCAAGGCCCGCGGCGTGTTAAAATTCCTGTCGGAATCGGTGCCATCGGCCGACCATGTGCGCAGCCATTTGCTGAACGCCTACAGTAAGTTCTTGCAGAATGAAATGGGGCGCATCGGCCCGCGGGCTGATTCTTTCTTGCTGCACGATGAGCTGGAAGAAATCAATAACCCGCTGTATTTTCACGAGTTCGTGACCTTGGCCGAGGCGCACGGCCTGCAGTACGTGACCGAGGTCGATTTTCGCGGGGCGCTGCCCAACTTTTGGCCGCCGGAGGTGGTTCAGGCGCTGACCCAGATGGCCACCAACGTCGTCGAGATGGAGCAGTATCTCGACTTCTTGCGCAGCCGCACCTTTCGCCAGACGCTCCTGTGCCACGCCGATTTGGAAGTCAACCGAACCATTCAACCCGAGCATCTGCGCAAATTTCACATCGCGGCGCGCGCCGTGCCCGAATCACAGCAGCCGGATGTCCGCTCGCGCACGATCGAAAAGTTCAAGGGGCTGGATGGCGCCAGCCTTTCGATCGACCACCCGCTCAGCAAGTGCGCCATGATGGTTTTGGCTCAGCGCTGGCCGCAAACCATTCCCATGGAAGAACTGCCGGGTCAGGCGGCGGCCCTGTTGAACGGCCCTGGCGGCGGCCCAACCGAGATCAGCGACGAGGATTGGCAGGTGCTGGCATCCAACCTGCTCAAGGCGTTCGTCTACAGCGATGACCTGGTTGAGGTGCATGTTTTTCCGCCGCAGTTCACGCTGACCGTAAGCGAGCGGCCTGTGGCCAGCCCCTGGGCGCGCTTTCAGGCTCGTGATGAGGTCAAGGTCACCAACCTGCGCCATGAGCGCGTCGAAGTGGACCCGCTTAACCAGTATTTACTGCCTTTTTTGGACGGCAGCCGGGACTGCGAAGACCTGGTAGACCTGCTATTGGCAGGACCGGTCGCAGGCGGTAAACTGGTGGTAGAGCAAAACGACCAACCGGTCACCGATCCGATCGAAGCGCGGGAGATTCTCACCGCCGAGCTGCGCGCCAACCTGGAATGGCTGGCGCACGCTGCCCTTTTGGCGGCTTAGCCCGGGCCGGACTGGCGAGGATGGGAGCAAATGGGCAACGTCATCGAGATCACTGACAAGGCTGGCTGGAGTAAGACCTTTACCTTGCAGAAGGCCATTGCCTACGTCGGCGCCGACGCGCGCAACGACATTGTGCTGGATCCGGATCGCGGCACGGGTGTTTCGCCGCGCCACCTGCAACTGATCTCGGTCGCCAATGGCTTTCGCATGATCAACATAGGCGACAGCGAGGTGCGGCTGGGTGCCAACGCCGAGCGGGCGGTCGCGCCGCGCGCCTTCTTGGAAGTCAGCGGCGGTGACCGCGTACAGGTGGGAGAATTTGTCCTGAGCTTTCAGACGGGCAGCACGGCCGGCGGCTTGAGCGGCCGCGATGCCGACGGCAATTCGAAATCCATTAGTTTAACCATGCGGCTGGCGCAAACCCGGCTGGACGTTGATAAGCCCCTGGAGGGCGCCGTGGTGGTGCGCAATTGGGGCATCAAGGCCGGTGTGCAGTTCAGCCTGGAAGTGGACGGCCTGGACCCGACCTGCCTGGAAATCGGACCCGGACCACTGTTGTTCCCGAACGCCGAGAAGGAAGTGACGTTCAAGGTCCATCATCCGCGCGCCGCCAAACCGCCCGCGGGCGACTACCGCATCCGGATCCGGGCCACGGCGCCGGCGGCCTATCCCGGTGAAGCCGCCGTTGTCTCACAGGTAATTCAGTTGTTGCCGTTTTATAGTCACAAAATACGCGTGGTCACGACATAGGCAGAGCATGCGAGCAATGAATCGGAATCGGAACCGGATCGTCCATGAGCGCTAACACCTTGCCGGGCGCCAGGTGGGCCACGCGGCTCTTGGCTGGCCTACTGTGCCTGGCCGTTGGGTTGCTGCTGGCCGCCACTGCCTTGGCACAGACCATCGCGCCGACGCTGGCAGTCACCAGTGTTGACAGCAAGTCGTTCCCCACGGTCACTGCGGACCTGACCGTCACGGGCAGCAATGGCCTGCCTTTGGTCGGGTTGACCGCCGCCAACTTTACTGTTTCCGAGGACGGTCGACTAGTCTCTCCAAGCTCGTTAACGCTTAATAGCGATATCAGCCAGCAGCTCAATCTTGTGCTGGCAGTAGACATCAGCGTGAACGCATCTAGTATGGCGCAAATCCAGGCCGCGGCCGATGACTTTCTTGCCACACTAGGCCCCACTGACCAGGTGGCCATCATCTCGTTCTACGACCAGGTCGATGTCGTCCAGTCTTTCACCACCGATAAAGCCATATTGAAGTCCGACATTGATAACCTGACCGCCGGAGGCAATGGCACGGCCTTCAACGCCGCCGCTGACAAAGCCGTAACCCTGCTGGCAGGGTTGCCGCCCGGGCGCAAGGCCGTCGTCATGTTCACCAACAGCGGTGACACCACCAATAACCTGGCGCCTGAGCCTATCCTGGCCAACGCCCAGGCGGCCACCGTGCGCATTTATCCCATGGCCTTTGGCACCACTGTCAACGCTGACCTGATGCGCAATTGGGCGCGCTTTACAGGCGGCCAGGCCTATCTGCTGGCCAGTGCCGCCGAAATTCGGCCCAACCTGCTCACGTTGGGCGTGCTGCTCAGGCAAAGCTATAAGCTGAGCTTCAAATCAGGACTGTCTGCCGACAATAAGACCCACGCCGTCACGATCAATTTTGACTATCAAGGCCAGTTGGCGCAGGGCCAAGGCAGCTTTATGGCCGTCGGCGGCCAGGTGGATGTTGTGGGGCCAGGCATAAGCAATGGCCAAACCGTGCGCGGCCGCGTATTTTTGATCGCCGAAGTCAACGCGCCCGCCCCGGTCAAATCGGTCACCTTCCAACTCGATGGGCAGGTTCTAACCACGCTCTCCGCGCCGCCCTTTCGGTTCGACTGGGACTCCAGCGCGGCCGCACCCGGGGTGCACACTCTCACCATCAAAGCCGTGGACGCCGTTGGCAACCAGGGCCAAAGCCAGGTAACGATCAATGTCGTCCTGCCACCAGTCGCCGTGGTGACGGCCACGCCGGCCAGGGCCCAGGCAACCGCCCAGGCCCAGGCGGCCCAGCCCAACGTGGTTGTGGAAACCCTTCAGACCAAGGCCCTGCCGGTGATCGGCCGCGTGGTGGCTGGGCTGGCGCTGTTGGTCGGCGCGCTTATCGCGTTCTTTTTGTGGCTGCGCACCCTGCGCTCGCTGCGCCAGGTACAGGAAAAGATCTGCGGCGTGGAAGTCTTGAACCAGGGCAACGTACGCAGCCGCTATGAGCTGCGCGCCGAAGACCCTAGCGGAATGCTCAAGTTTGAATTCATGCTGAACGACATGGACCTGGCTCAGCGCGTCGGCGAGCCGGTTGACGGCAAAACCGCGGCAGCGACCGCCGCGACCGCCCGAGTAGACGCGGCACCGGCCGAAAAACAGCCTAACCCCACCCTGGCCAAAGCCAAAGAAACCTGGACCAAGGCCAATGCGCTCGAAGCTAAGGCCGTCGCGACCGTGAATACTGGCTCGGTCCTGAGCAACTGGATTGTGACCATCAGCTATTTGCTGCCGGGCACCCTGGGAGCATCGCTGCGTGAATCGACGGCCGGCATGCGCGCCACCCAATACGAGGTGCGCAACGTGGTCGACACGCCTGGCCGCTATCAGCGCATGGTGGCTGCCGCGGCCCCGCCCCGTATTAGCACCAGCCCGATGCCGCTCAATACCGGCAACCAGCTGCCCGCCAGTTGGTCCAAGACTGGCGCCAGCACGCCCAGCACAGGGACGGCCACAACCCAGGCCGCGGTGGCACAACCCAAACCCGTCGCGCGCAACGGTTGGTCGCTTACGCCGCCAATTGACGCGGGCGATACACTTGCCGTCACGCTCAAAGTGCGCCCGGCGCGCTTTCCCCGATCTCAGCACTACGACTTCAAGGTTCTCTCGCGCTCGGTGGATGGCAATGAGTCGACGCCGGTTATTGATCACGGCAGTGTCGCTCTGCGCGGCGGACCGATCTTCCGGCGCATCCTGTCGTGGGTGCTGCTGGCCCTGGCGGTCGCCCTGCTCGCGCTGCTGGCCTGGTACTTGCTGACCACGTTCAACCTGATCCACTGATGGCGAGCCAGAAAGATTAGCTCATGCCCGCCTACGACCAGCTTGAGCTAATCGCCCCCAGCGGCGAGATCAAGTTTTACGATCTCGATCCCAGCCGCGGCATTACCAACATCGGCCGGCATCCCGAGAATGACATTGTCATTGACAGCCCGGCGGTAGCCCCCTTTCACGCTGTGCTGGATCATCGCCAGCGCCCTTACCAGTTGGTGGTCGTCACCCAGGATAACCCGACCTCTGTGGGCGGCGAGCCGGTGACGCCGAATGTGCCGCATGCGCTGAACACCTGGGACACCATCGAGTTGAACGGGCATTCCCTCGTGCTGGTGGAAGGCGGCGCGGGCGGCCGCGTGCCATCGGCGGCTGGGGCCCGGCCGAGCGTGGCGGCGCCGTATGCGGCTGCCCTGCCGGCGGTGGCACTGGGTGCGGCCGCGCTGGCGGCCAGGCCAGCCCCCACAGCCGCCAGCGCGGCGGCCGCCATCGCCCCGGCCGCGCCCGGCATGCCGGGCGTTTACACACGCCTGGCCACGCCGCCGCCGGACCGCGCCGATGAGACCATCGTCACCGAAATCACCGAGCGCGAGTGGATCGTCGACGTAGAGCAACTGGCCACCACGCAGCTCACCATCGTGAACGGCGGCCAACTGGTGGCAACCTTCTTTGCGCGGGTCGAAGGCGTGGACCCCAGCTGGGTGACCATGGAGCCGCCGCAGGTTAACCTGTTTGAAGGCGAGCGCGCCACGGTCAGCATTACCATCACGCCGCCGCGCCGGCCAGACACGGTGTCTGGCACGCGCTATCTCGCCTTCACCGTAGCCTCGCCGGACTATCCGAATCATCTCAGCTCGCTCAGTGGCTCGCTGACCGTCAACCCCTATTACGATTTCACCATTACCGATGTGGCACCGCGCCAGCAGACGGTCGGTTGGCGCCGGCCAACGGGTCGGGTGAGCTATGTCGTGGCCAACCGCGGCAACAGCGAATGCACCTACCGAATTGACGCCGACGATGACGAGCGTGGCTGTCGGTTTGAGTTTCGCGTTCCAGGTGAAGCCGCCGCGCTAATCGGCCATGCTGAGATGCGGCTGGCGCCGGATGCCTCGGGCGCGGTGCCCATCCTGATTACGCCCAACAAACGCCGCTTTTTTGGCGTCGGCAAACACAACTACATGTGCACGGTAACCACTACCCCGCTTAGTGGGGCGCAGACCCCGCGCGCGGTGCTGGCCCAGGTGGCCAGCGCGCCCCTGATTGGGCCGTGGTTCATCGTCCTGATGCTGATCTTAACCGTCATTCTGGTCGCCATTATTTTCAAGCCGCGCATTGATTACTTCGGCACGGATCCCCAGTTGGCGGCTCGTGATCCTGCCGCCATCCAAATTCAGGCCGGCCAAAATGTCACCTTGTATTGGCGCACCTGGGCGCCGCTAGGCCATCTGCAAATCCAATCGTCGATCCCACAGGACACGGAAGCGGGCGCGGTGGATGGCGCCACGGGCAGCAAGACCTTCAAACCGATCGACAGCGTGACCTATGATTTACAGGCCCAAAACTTCCTGACCAGCCTGTACCCGCCGCTGTTCAGCGCACATTGGACCATTCCCGTGGAGGTGGCGGGCGTGCTGCCGGGAATCAGCTTCACCGGCACCACCACCTCGGGCACAATCAATGCCCAGACGCGCACCATCACCATCATCCGCGGCCAGGCGGTGACCCTGCTGTGGACTGTGGTGCGCACCGATGAGCTATTCCTGCTGACCAATGACGCGCCGCAGACCATCGCACCCGAAAAGTACACCGGCAGTTTGGATGTGGCGCCAGAAGTAGACACCACCTACAAGCTCCAGGCCCGCAATCATTACACCGGCGCCGGCGGCTTCATCTCCGATCCCATCACTGTGCGCGTGATTCCGCCGCCCACCCCCACACCGCCTGTGCCCGTCATCGAACGCTTTGACGTGCAGCCGCTAGTCATTACCGCCGGCGAATCGGTCCAACTCGACTGGATCGTGACGGGCGTCGACAAGATCACGATAACAGGCGTGGATGGCGACCTTTCGCCGAACGGCAGCATCCAGGTCGCGCCGACTGGCACGGGCACGGTCTTCTTCAAGTTGACGGCCACCAACGGAGGCGCGCCGGTCGTGCTACAGCGCGCCATCACGGTCAACCCGGCTCCTTCGCCTTCGCCCGTGCCGCTGGCGCCCAAGATCGAATTCTTTACCGCTAACCCGTCCTCGGTGGTGGGGGATGCCACAACGGCCGCCGAGGTGGCGCTGGCCTGGTCAGTCACCGGCCACACAACCAATATCAAGATCAGCGGCCCCGACTTTGGGGAAGTGGCCAACCTGGACCCGCAAGGCACCATCACCGTCACACTGTCGAAGCCGGGTCTATTTGTGCTGACCGCCTTTAACGGCACCGACCTGAGCGCCAGCCAGACCACGCAGGTTGCGGTCTTGCCGCCCACGCCTACGCCCACCCCGCCGCCCACCGCCACGCCGGCGCCCACGCCGCTGCCATTGCCGATTACCATCTTCTCGGCGGCGTCTGACCCCGCCCACGGTGACCCGCCCAGCAGTGTGATCCAAGATACCTCACCCGACATACCCACCAACACGCGCCAATATACGGTCACGGCTGGCACGTTTGTGAATTTCAGCTGGACCGCCACGAATGCGGTGAAGACCATCTTCAATGGCACGGACAAAGCGCCAGTGGACAGCCAGGTGCAGCAGATCAATCAGTCGGTGACCTTGATCTACAAAGCCATCAATGCCCAAAATGTCGAGGTGGATTTGTTCATCAAGCTGGTCACCATACCGCGCCAGCCGCCCGATCCGCCCTTCAACGTCACCGGCGTCATGACCAGCACCACCGGCCCGGCAACTCTGTCCTGGAGCTATAACAGCACGCTTTTATACCGGATTGACTCGTTCAAGATCTATCGAGCCTCGGTTCCAGGAACGGATTTCACGGCCATTGTGAACAACATTTCCAAGAGCGTGCTGCCGTTCCAGTACGTCGACCCCACGGGCGCGTGTAATATGGCATACTACGTGGTAGCCGTTTACACCGACACCGACGGCATCCAAAAAGAAACCGGGCCAAGCCTCAACAGTTGGAATAGTCCGGCCTGTCCATAATTGGGCAGGCCGGTCATGGGACAATTGCGCCCAGAAGCTTAATTTTCGGGCGACAAATAGTCGTCATAAGGGATTATCATGTGACAGGTAAACGAGCCTTTTGGGGCTTAGGGCTGGCCATCGCCGGGGCTGCTGCGCTGCTGGCGGCGACCATCGGCATGTTGGCATTCGCCCAGCCTGTCTCCGCCCACAGCGCAGCCCCGTTGCAAGAAAGAGCCGCCGGCCGGGCGGCGGTCGCAGCCGAGACCCTCAGCATTTCCAAATTCGCTCAGACGGGCTCGGGCAATGGGGTGGTCTTCAACGGCCAGCCGATCACCTACACCATCATCATCACCAATAACAGCGCCAGC
>JAYTFQ010000459.1:0-6054 GCA_043734225.1 Anaerolineales bacterium
CCGCCGCGCAGTTGAGCGCCGCCGCGCGCCGGCTGGCGCGCGCCCTGCGCGCCCGCGCGGCGACGGGCGGGCCGCGCCCGGGCGACCCGGAGCCGGCCAGCGAGTGGGAGAAGCGGGCCGACGACCGGCTGCGCGCGATTGAGAAGCAGTTGAACAACCAGAACCGGCTGCTGATGCTGACGCTGGTGTCGATCTTCGCCGAAGTGGCGTTCAAAATTGCGGGCCGCTAAAACCATGTCGATCCTGGAGACGGTGTTGAAGAAATGGCTGGCAGAGATCGAGTGGTTCTCGCGCCTGGTGGTGCGCCGCCCGCTGTATGCCTACCAGCTCGCGCCGGCGCGGGCCATCATCGACTCGGTGCTGCGCCGGCGCGGCCTGGAGTTCGCCGTGATGTTCCCGCGCCAGAGCGGGAAGAATGAGACCCAGGCCCAGGTGGAAGCCTATTTGCTCAATCTTTTTCAGCGCGTGCCGGGCATGACCATCGTGAAGGCCCAGCCGACCTTCTCGCGCCAGGGCAGGAACGCCATGGATCGGCTGGCGAGCGCGCTAAGCAACGATTGGAACAAGGGCCAGTGGAAGCAGAAGCACGGCTTCACAATCAGCATCGGGCAGGCGCAAGTGGTGTTCTTCAGCGCCGAGCCGCAGGCCAGCGCCGTGGGCGCCACCGCCAACCTGCTGCTGGAATGTGACGAAGCCCAGGACGTGCTTGAGGCCGAGTGGGAGAAAAAATTCGTGCCGATGGCCGCCAGCACCAACGCCACCACCGTCTTGTGGGGCACCGCCTGGACCAGCCGCACGCTGCTGGCCAAGACCATCCGCCATCTGCGCGAGCTCGAAGCCCGCGACGGCATCCGGCGCGTGTTCGTCGTCACGCCCGACCAGGTGGCCGAAGAGAACCCGGCCTTTGGCGCTTACCTGGAGCGCCAGGTGGCCAAGAAGGGCCGGCAGCACCCGCTGATCAAAACGCAATTTTTCAACGAGGAGCTGGACGCCGAGGGCGGCATGTTCCCGCTCGCGCGTAGATTGCTGATGCAGGGGACGCATGCGCGGCAGAGCTCTCCCACACTCCCGGATCCAGCCTACGCTGGATCGCCCCACACCCCCACACCGATCTACTGCCTGCTGCTGGATGTGGCCGGCGAAGACGAAGGCGCCACGGGCGAACGCACCGACGTGGCCGCGTTGGAAAACCCCAGGCGAGATGCCACCGTGCTCACCATTGTCGAGGTCGATCTGAGCACCGTAGCGGACCCGGTGTTGGCCGCGCCCACTTACCGCTGCGTCGATCGGCGCATCTGGGTCGGCGTCAAACACAGCACGCTCTACGGCATCCTGCGCGCCATCGCCCGCGCCTGGCGCGCCCGCTATGTGGTGGCCGATGCCACCGGCGTCGGCGCCGGCCTGGTCAGCTTTCTCACCAGCGCCCTGGGCGCCGCCGACCCGGCCCTGGGCGCCGGCGGCGTCATCCCGTTCATCTTCAGCGCCGCCAGCAAATCCAAACTCGGCTGGGATTTCATCGGCATCTGTGAGGCCGGCCGCTTCCAGTCTTTCTCCCCTCGCCCAGCGGGCGAGGGGCCGGGGGTGCGGGAGAGCGGCCAAGACCCAGAGCACACCACCTGGCAAACCGAGCTCGAGTTTTGCCAATACGAAGTCATGCCCGGCCCGGCCCACCTGCTGCGCTGGGGCGTGCCGGATGGCACCCGCGATCCGGCTACCGCCGAGATGGTCCACGATGACACCGTGCTCAGCGCCGCCCTCGTCGCCGTGCTCGATGAGCTCCCCTGGTCCGCCGACACCGGCCCGGGCCTGGTGCTGCACCAGGCCGATCCACTCGACGCCATGAGCGAAGGGTTTTAATCAATGCCCATCACCATCCAGCAAGGCACAACGGACCACGCACCACGCACCAGCGCCCTGCCCCGCCTATGGGAGCGCGTAACCACCCGGCTGCTGGGCGCGGAGATCACGCGCCGCGTGCAGTTGGCCGTCGCCGCGCTGGACGACGCCCGCGACGCGATCATCAGCGGCCAGACGCAGCTCGAGCGCGACCGCTTCACCGCCGACCGCGAAGAAATTCTGCGCGATGCCATGCTGGCCTGGCGCACCAACCCGCTGGCCAAGCGCATCGTCAGCCTCACAACCCAATACGTCGTCGGCGAGGGCATCAAGCTCGAGTCCAAGCACGAAGCCACCAACAATTTCCTAAAAGCCTGGTGGGACCACCGCCTAAACCGGATGACCGTCCGCGCCAATGAATGGTGCGACGAGCTCACCCGTGCCGGCAACCTGATCGTGCTGATCAGCACCGACGCCGCCGGCATGAGCTACGTGCGCGCCCTGCCGGCGACACAAGTCCAATCCATCATCACCCGGCCCAACGACGTCGAGCAGCCGCTGGCCATTGTCGAAAAAATGCAGTGGGGCGCCCAGCTCGCCGCCACTGGCGTAGGTCTGGTTTCCCCATCGGGTTCATCCGTTTCATCCGTTGACGATTCCCACCCCGCCGGCCAGCCGCAAGACGGCACCGGCCAGCCCGGGCGCGGCCCGTGGACCTGGCCCGCCTATGACGAAGCCACCGACGCGCAGAACGCCGATGGCACCTTCCCGACCGTGGCCATTCACTACGCCATCAATCGCCCCGTGGCCGCCGCCTGGGGCGAGAGCGACCTGGCCCCGCTGCTGCGCTGGTTGGCGCGCTATTCCAACTGGCTGGAAGACCGCGCCCGGCTCAACCGCTATCGCCAGGCGTTCATGTACGTCGTCAGCGCCGCCTTCCAGTCCAAGGCCGACCGGCTCACGCGCCAGACCGAGCTCAACGCCAACCCGCCCACCCCCGGCGCCATCCTGGTCAAGGATGACACCGAAACCTGGGACGTCATCCAGCCCGATCTCAACAGCCGCGACGCCGGCGAAGACGGCCTGGCGCTCAAGAAGATGATCTCGGCCGGCTCCGGCAACCCGCTGCACTTCCTGGCCGAGCCCGAATCCGCCACGCGCACCACCGCCGAGTCCGCCGGCGGCCCCACCTTCCGCCACTACGAGCAGCGCCAGAACTTCTTCCTGTGGCTGCTGCGCGACGTCGCCACCGTCGCCCTCAACCGGCGCGCACTGGTCGATTCGTCCATCCAGCCCGCCGCCGAGCTCACCATCACCGGCTCCGACATTTCCGCCCGCGACAACGCTTCACTCGCCCAGGCCGCAGACTTCATCGCCAACGCCATGGCCAACATGCGCGACCGCGAGCTCATCGACGACGCCGAACTGCTGCGCATGATCTACAAGTTCAGCGGCGAAAACGTCGACGTGGAAGAAATGCTGGTCCGCGGCAAGAAGGCCGGGCCGCCCATCATCCCGGTCAGCCCGCAGGACAAGAACGCCCCCATGCCGCCCAAGGGCCGCCCCATCAGCGCCGACGGCAACGCATAGCGAAGGATGAAGTATGAAGGATGAAGGATGAAAAAATGCAAATAACCAACGCCTTAGCCTTTGCTTTTTCTTTAATTCATCCTTCATCCTTCAGCCTTCATCCTTAAGGAGTTCTCCCATGCCTCTCACCTTCCCCAACTCCGCCCCCAACACCGACCGCGCCGAGTATCCGCGCGTGCCCACGCTCACGCCCGCGCTGCGCGTCGCCGCCGACCCCGCCCGCGGCGACGATGAGCTCATGAAGACCCAGCAGGAAGAGAATTACGGCGACTCATGGGCCTACGGCACCCACACCGACCCCCAGCACGGCTGGATGCACCCGCCCATCCTGGGCCTCAACAGCAACACCACCGACGACGGCCCGCAGCCGACCGAGCCGCCAACCCTGCCCAAATCCGCCAGCCACGCGCCGCGCATCACCAGCGTCGACTAAGGACCAGCACATGCCCACCAAGCTCGGCAAATACACCCAATACGACCCGACCAACTACCCGGCCGCCATGACCGACGACCTCACCGACAGCGAAGTCGGCCGCGATAGCGCCAGTGAGACCCTGACGGCCTGGCCGTCGTCGGAAGTCATTCCCGACCAGTACAGCGGCGCCGTGCCCTCGCGCGAATGGGAGACCGTCGCCGGCCCCACCCACAAGGCCCAGCCCGTGCCCGCCGTGCCGCCAGCGGCCGACATGCCGGCGCCCCTGACGTCGATCGCGCCGCCGCCTGGGCACACGGCCCAGCCGTAGGGGCGGACCTATGTGTCCGCCCCGCCCAGGAGACCACCATGCCTGACGAAGAGCAGCGCACCCAGCTCGCGCTCGAAGCCGTGGCCACCGCCGCCGGCGAGTTCGAGATCACCGCCATCACCGCCGGCAAGGGCAATGGCTGGACCTTCCCCGCCAACGTGCTGCAGGCCAGCCTGGCCCTATGGGATGGCGTCGAAACCTTTGTGGATCACGGCGAGCTCACGGCCGGCCGCTCGCTCAAGGATCTCGGCGGCGTCTGCCACTCGCCGGCCTGGGATGAGTTCGACAGCGGCATCCATCTCAAGCTCAAGACCACCGGCCCCGCCGGCCCGCTGGTGGCCGCGCTCGGCCGCGAGCTGCTGGCCGACAGCGGCCACAAACCCCGTGTCGGCTTCAGTGCCGACGTGCTTTTCACCGGCGCCGACAAGACCGTGCAGAAGATCCTGCGCGTGTTGTCCTTAGACCTTGTGTTCAACCCCGCGCGCGGCGGGGCATTCGTCCGCGCACTTAACTCGGTGCAGCCCGACGCTGCCAAGGAGATTGCAATGCCAGAAGTTACCGCACCTGGCGCGGCCGCGGCTGCGCCCAATCCAGATCTCGAAGCCATGCGCACGCTGCTGGGCGCCACCCAGGAGCAGCAGCGCCTCGAGGCCGAGCGCTCCGCCATGCTGGCGACGCGCGTTCAAATGTCCGCCTATCTGTTGGACTCGGGCCTGGCCGCTTCGCGGCTGCCCGCTGCCGCGCAGGCGCCCATCCGCGCCCGCTTCGCTGGCCAGGCCTTCGACCCGGCCGCGCTGACGGCCGCGATCGACGACCAGCGCCAGTTGGTGGCCGCGCTCACCGCCGGCGCCGTCATCCAAGGCCCCGGCCGCATCACCGCGCAATTCAACGACCGCCAGCGCTTGCAGGCTGCCGTCGACGACTTGCTGGGCGCGCCGCGCGACGCCGAGAGCGCCGCGCTCAAGGTTCCCACCCTCACCGGCATCCGCGAGCTATATCTGATGCTCACCGGCGACATTGACCTGCACGGCGGCTACTACGCCGACCGCATCCAGTTGGCCACCACTGCCGACTTCACCGGCCTGGTGAAGAACGCCATGAACAAAATCATCGTCGAGCGTTGGGCCGCCCTAGGCCGCGCCGGCTATGACTGGTGGAAGAAGATCGTTGTGGTCGAGCACTTCAATTCGCTGAAGTCGATCACCGGGACGCTGATCGGCACCGTGGGCAGCTTGCCCACCGTTTCGGAAAGCGGCGAATACACGGAGTTGGCGGTCGGTGACTCGCCTGAAACCGCGACCTTCACCAAGTACGGCGGCTACATCCCGCTCACGCTGGAGCTGATCGACACCGACGACGCGCGGAAACTCGCCGCGTATCCCCGCGAGCTGGCCAACGCCGCGCTGCGCAACATCTCCAAGCTCGTGGCCGCGATCTTCACCCAAAACGCCGCGGTCGGCCCAACCATGGCCGACACCGGCGCCCTGTTCAACTCGACGGCCGTGGCCACCGCAGGCGGGCACCTGAACCTGCTGACCGTGGCCCTCAGCGCCGCCCAGTGGGAAGTGGTCGCCGCCGCTGTCTACAACCAGCCCATGCTCATCAAGAACGCCGCGACGTTCTACGGCACCGGGCCGAAGATGGGCATCAATCCGAAGTTCCTGCTGGTGCCCCGCGCGCTGCAGCTCTCGGCCAAGCAAGTGCTCTACCCGTCGCTGGAGCGCGCCACGCAGATCTACACCGAAAACATGCAGCGCGGCGAGCCCGGCGACGTGATCACCGTCCCGGACTGGACCGACGTCACCGACTGGGCCGCTGTCTGCGATCCGATGGTTGCGCCGGCGATCTACGTCGGCGAGCGCTTCGGCATCACCCCCGAGATCTT
>JAYTFQ010000460.1:0-4083 GCA_043734225.1 Anaerolineales bacterium
GGGCGTCCTCAACTTTTCGCCGGACCTGTCCGGCTTCCTAATCCAGGGCGGCATCTTCCCGAACCCGCTGGCCTATGCCCGTCACCCCGAGTGGTGGGGCGCCGCCCGGCCCATGGATGCGGCCTTTGGCCTGCAGCATGGCGACCTCAACACCGGCAATATCCTGGTCAAGTTTGCGCCCGACGAGCAGACGCTGGCCGGGTACTACCTGATCGACTTCGCTCTGTTCCGGGAGCAGATGCCGCTGCTGCTGGACCTGCGCTATCTCGAGATGTCGTATCTGGTGCTGCGCCAGGCGCACAGCGCGCCGGCCAGGCTGATCGACCTGATTGTGCGCCTGGGCGAGGCCGATCGCCTGGAGCCGCAGCGCTTGCCGGTGGATGTGGCCGGCGTCGGCGCGCTGATCGGCTCGGCCCGCCAGGTCTTTGATCGCTGGGTGGAAGCGAATCACCCCAGCCTGCACGACGATCTGTGGGGCCAATACTGGCTGGCCGGCGTGGCGGCGGGCCTGGCCTATTGCCACAAGCCGGCCCTGGGTCCGGCGGAGCGCTTGACCGGCCTGGTGTATGCCGCCGCCAACATGAAGCGCTACGCCGAGCTGTTTCATGTGCCCACCCCCGGCGAGGGCCGCCAGCTCTACACCGATCTGGCGCATTTAGGACAAACCGGCCCCTCCGGCGCGTCGTCGCCTGCCGGCGGTTCGCCGCTCAGCGCCACGCCGAACAACCTGCCCACTCAACTCACGCAGTTCATCGGGCGCGAAAGCGAGCTGGCGGCGCTGAAGGGCCTGCTGGCGATTGCTCACAACCGGCTGGTGACGCTGGTGGCGCCGGGCGGCATGGGCAAGACGCGCCTGGCCCTGGAAGCCGCCGAGCAACTTCAGGCGGCCTATCCGCACGGCGTTTATTTTGTGGCGCTGGACCGCATCAGCGCCGCTGAGCTGGTAGCGGCGGCTGTGGCCGTGGCGGTGGCCGAAGTGCTGCCGATTTCGCTGGCCTCGCAGGAAGACCCCCAGGCGCGCGTCATTGACTACTTGCGCGACAAGCACGTGCTGCTGGTGCTGGACAATTTTGAGCACGTCCTGGAATCCGCCAGTCTGCTGCCGCGGATCCTGGCGGCCGCGCCGCACGTTCAGATGCTGGTCACATCGCGAGTGAAGCTCAATCTGAGCGGCGAGAGCACCGTCATGCTCCAGGGGCTGAGCGTGGACGAAGGCGCGCTGGAGAAGAACAGCGCCGCGCAGCTCTTTGCCCAGAGCGCCCAGCGCACCCAACCGCAGTTTGAGCTGGCCGGCGCCGGGCTGCCGGCGGTGCGGCGTAGCTGCGGGCTGGTGGAGGGCATGCCGCTGGCCATCGTGCTGGCCGCCGCCTGGCTGGACACGCTGTCCGTCGATGAGATTGCCGCCGAGATCGAAAAGAGCATTGACATCCTGGAGACGGAAAAGCGCGACGTGGCAGCGCGGCAGCGCAGCGTGCGCGCCGTGATCGAATCGTCCTGGGGCCAGGTGGACGCCGCCGCCCAAGACTTGCTGCGGCGGCTGTCGGTTTTCCGCGGGGGCATTACGCGCGCCGCCGCCCAGGCAGCGGCTGGGGCCACCCTGCGCGGCCTGGCGCAGTTGGTGGATAAGGCGCTGCTGCGGCGCGAGCCGGAGAGCGGCCGCTATCACATTCATGAGCTGGTGCGCCAGTATGCCGCCGAGCAGTTGGCGCAAGCGCCCGAGTTGGAGCGCGCCGCCCACGCCGCCCACGCGCAATACTTCGCGGATTTCATGACCACGGGCGAGCAGCGCGTGCGCGATCAGCGTCAGAAGGCGGCGCTGTTGGAGATTGAAGCTGACTTCGACAATATCCGCGCGGCCTGGAACCACTGGCTGGCGCGGCAAGACGCCGGCCGCCTGCTCCAGTTTATCCCCGCGCTGTGGATTTATTTCGAGGTGCGCGGTTCGTTCACCCCGGCGATCCAGTTATTCGGCGAGGCCGCGGCGGCGCTTACGCCCGGCGACCCGGCGCGGGTGTGCGCTCAAGCCGAGTTGCGGGCCTACCAGGCCTGGTTTACCGCCCTGGTGGGGCAGCCGGAGCAGGGTTTGCGCCTGGCGCTGGCCAGCCTGGACACCATGCGCCAAAACGGCCAGAGCGACATCAGCGTGACCACCCTGCAGTGCGTGAACATCAACGCCATCTTCTTGAACCAAACTGAAACCGTCATTCAGACCACCGCGGCCATGCTGGCGCGCGCCGAAAGCAGCGGCTACATTTGGGAGCGGGGCCGGGCGCTGGTGTGGCAGGCCTACGCGCTGGTGATCCAACAGCAAGTGGAGCAGGCCCTCCAGGCGGGGCAGGAAGCGCTGGCCATCTTCGAGCAATTGGGCAACCCGTTCGACCTGTCGGTCAGCACCGGGCTGATCTTGGGCAGCATCTATCTGGCCGCCGGCGATGTGCCCACGGCCCGCGGGCTGTTCCAACGCGGGCTGCAGGCCGCGCAAGACGTCCAATATCAGCGGCTGCTCCAGATTTGCTACGATAATCTCGGCACGACGGCGCTGCTCGACCACGACGTGGACCAGGCGGAGCAATACTTCCTGAACAGCCTGCGCATCAGCCAGAAGTCGGGCCAGACGCGCGAGATGCTGGCCTCGCTGCGTGATTTCGCGAAGGTGTGCCTGGCGCGCGGCGACCTGGAGGGCGCGCTGCGGCTGGCGGCGGTAGTGCTCCATCATCCGGCCAGCGAGCAGAACTCGCTGAACCGGCCCGAACGCTTGCGCGATGAAACTGAAAAGCTGCGGGCACAAATTGAAACCCAGCTTGATGCCGGCCGCTATCGCGCGGCCTGGGAAACCGGTCAACGCCGGCCTCTGGCGGAGGTGGTGGCTCGCCTGATGAGTTGAGGCGCGGGCCGGCCCCGGCCGCCGTGACATTTGTCGCCGCGGCGTGTGACATCCTCTACTAGCCGCTTGTGGCCCGTATTCATAGAATAGGAATTCAGAGCCTATAGGCGCAACGACCCGGCGCTGATTCATGCCGGAAACCGATGAATATTTCGAGGTGGCGGTGACTCCTAATCAAGCCGGCTACTCGGTCTTGCCAGTGCCGCCCGAGCGACAGTTGGTGGTGGAAGGGGGCCGTTTGGCCGCGCGCAAGCACACGGTCACGGCCCTGGTCGAGGTGGATGTCACCCGGGCGCGCCAGGTGCTGCGCGAGCACAAGGCGCGCACGGGCGAGGCAGTTTCTTTCACGGCTTTTGTCATTGCCTGTTTGGGCCAGGCAGTGGGCGAAAACAAGGCGGTGCACGCCTGCCGCGACTGGCGCAACCGCTTCATCCTCTTCGACGACGTCGACGTGAATATGAGCATCGAGATCGAGCACGAGGGGCGCAAACTGGTGCTGCCGCATTTCGTCCGGGCCGCCAACCGGCGCAGCCTGCGCGAGATCCATGCCGAGATCCGCGCGGCTCAAGCGCAGCCGGAAGCGACGCGCGAGTTTGGGCTGCGTTGGTTTGTGCGTCTGCCGCGCCTGGCGCGCGACGCCTTCTACTGGTTCGTTTTTAAGAACCCCCGCTGGCTGAAGGCGGTTTTTTGTACCGTCGGCCTGACGGCGGTGGGGATGTTCGGCCACGGCGGCGGCTGGGCCATCCCCTTTAACGTGCATCCCCTGGATGTGGCCCTGGGCGGCATCGCGGAGAAACCGGGCGTGGTGGCCGGGCGCATCGAGATCCGCGAATATCTGTGCCTGACACTGCTGTTCGATCACGACGTCATTGATGGCGGACCGGCGGCCCGCTTCACGCAGCGGTTCAAGGAATTGCTGGAGGCCAGCTACGGCCTGTGCGCGCTCGAGGTCTAGGTTGAGGCGCCAAGCGGGGCGCCGATGCTTGTCAGACCGGGCAGTGCCTGCGCCGCCACCTGCGGCGCCAGCCGGGTTTTGCCGCAGCCGCTGGGGCCAGTCAGCGTCAGCAAACACGTGGTTGCAGCAGTTGCCGCGCCTCGGCCATTTTGGCCCAGCCGGCCAGTTGGGCAAAAACTCGGCTGTGAGGCGCTAGAACGTCCCATCCCATGTGAACAAACGAAAGCAGCGGGCGGTCGATGCA
>JAYTFQ010000461.1:0-3545 GCA_043734225.1 Anaerolineales bacterium
GACTTTCTGAGGGCAGATTCGAAGTTTCAATGACTTTCGGAAAAAAAAGAGGGCAGCCCAGTCGGGCTGCCCTCCGGTGACGCGGGGTAGGGGCGTTCAACTGAACGCCCGGCGCTAGCGAATGGCCAGCTCGGTGCTCTTGTCGAACAGTTGCATGTTGTCCAGGTTGAAGGCCACCTGGATATCGTTGCCGATGCGGGCCTGGGTGCGCGGGTCGACGCGGGCGACATAGTCGCGGTCGCCGCTCTTCAGGTACAAGAAGACTTCGTTGCCCATCAACTCGGTCACTTCCACGTGGGTGGGCACCATCGCGCTGCTGATGCCGGGCGGCGCGAAGTGCGGATCGTGGATGTCGTCCGGGCGGATGCCGAAGACCACCGACTTGCCGGCCTGGCCCATGAACTGCTGCGACTTGGCCTCGGGCAGATCGATCTTGAAGGCGCCGGTGTCAATCACCATGTGCCCGTCGGCCTTATCCAGCTTGGCATCGAAGAAGTTCATCGCCGGCGAGCCGATGAAGCCCGCCACGAAGATGTTGGTTGGGTGATCGTACAGGTTCTGGGGCGTGTCCAATTGCTGCAGCACGCCGTCCTTCATTACCGCGATGCGGGTGGCCATGGTCATGGCTTCGGTCTGGTCGTGTGTGACGTAGATGAAGGTGGTGGCCAGGCGCTGGTGCAGCTTGGAGATTTCGGCGCGGGTTTGCACGCGCAGCTTGGCGTCCAGGTTGGAGAGCGGCTCGTCGAACAGGAAGACCGAAGGCTCGCGCACGATGGCGCGCCCGACTGCCACGCGCTGGCGCTGGCCGCCGGAAAGCTGCTTGGGCTTGCGGCCCAACAGATGCCCGATGCCCAGGATTTCAGCCGCCTCTTTCACGCGCCGGTCGATGTCGGCCTTGGGGGTCTTGCGCAGCTTCAGGCCGAAGGCCATGTTGTCGTACACGCTCATGTGCGGATAAAGCGCGTAGCTCTGGAACACCATGGCGATGTCGCGGTCCTTGGGCGCCACGTTGCTCACGTCGCGCTGGCCGATCAAGATCCGGCCGCCGGTGATCTCTTCCAGGCCGGCCAGGCAGCGCAGGGCGGTGGACTTGCCGCAGCCGGAAGGGCCCACAAGGACCAGGAACTCTTTATCCTCAATTGCGATATTGAGATCGTTGATCGCTGTGGTATCGTTGAACTTCTTGGTAACGTGATCGTAAGTGACACTGGCCATCGTGGGTTTCTCCTTTGGGTGTTTGTATGGTAGCTGCATTATAGTCACCTTGGACCGGGAGTCAAATTGCTTGACAAGCAAATCGCAAAGCGCTAGCGTAACCTCACCACAATCGAAGGATGGCTGCCAGTGACCCGCTTGCCCCGGCCCAGCCTGGTGCACGTCACACTACAGGATGTGGCGCGCGCGGCGGGCGTTTCCATCAAGACCGTCTCGCGCGTGGTCAACGAACACAGCGAGATCAGCGCCGTCACCCGCACCCGGGTGCAGGCCGCCATCGACCAGCTCGGCTACCGGCCGAACATCCTGGCCCGCAGCCTGGTGAACCGCCGCAGCAATACCCTGGCCGTGGTGGCCTGGGGCATTGACTATTTTGGGCCGTCGCGCGTGGTGGTGGGCATCGAGCAGCAATCCGACGAGTTCGGCTATTCGCTGTTTCTCAACCTGGTGGCCCGCCCGGACGACGCCAATGTCGGCCGGTTGCTGGACGACCTGATCGCGCGCCGGGTGGATGGCATCATCTGGGTGGCGCCTGAGGTGGGCGACAACCGCAGCTGGCTGGAACCCGCCATCCTGGCCCAATTGCCGCCGATTGTCTTTCTGAGCATGGCGCCGCGGCCCGGCCTGGCGATTGTGGCGATTGAGAACCGCGGCGGAGCCTTCGAGGCCGTGCGGCACCTCGTCGACCAGGGCCGGCGGCGCATCGGGCACATTGCCGGCCCGCTGGCCTGGTGGGAGGCCCGTGAGCGCGCCGCCGGCTGGGAAGCGGCGCTGCGCTCGGCCGGGTTGCCGGTCCCTCTGTCGCTGTCGATGGAAGGCGATTGGACGGCCGCCAGCGGCGACCGCGCCCTGCGCGCCCTGCTGGCCCAGACGCCGGACCTGGACGCCATTTTCGTGGGCAGCGATCAGATTGCGCTGGGGGCGCTGGGCGCCGCCCACAGCCTGGGCCGGCGCGTGCCGGACGACCTGGCGTTTGTCGGCTTTGACGACATCCCCGAGTCGGCCTTTTTTTGGCCTCCGCTCACCACTGTTCACCAGCCGCTGATCGAAGCCGGCCGGCTGGCAGTTCAAACCTTGCACGACATCATTGGCGGCGCTCAGCCGCCGCCCGAGGCCGGCGCCGCGCTGACGAGCATTAGGCCCACCCTGGTCATTCGGGCCAGCTCGCGGGCCGCCTGAGGCCGGCCACCAGCGCCAAATTCATTCGGTTTGCTCTGCGCTGCCGTACTGCCATATGCCGCCGTACACGGCGTTGCGAGACCTAGATGGACTACGTCACCTTTGGCATCATCCTCGACGATCTCATCCGCGCCGACGGCCTGAGCCGGACCGGCCTGCTGGGCGGCGGCGGACCGCAAACGGCGTTTGGCATGCGGCTGTGGTCCGATTCGGTCGGTTTGGTCGGGCGCGTCGGCGCGGATTTGCCGGACTCGGCCCGCGCCTGGCTGCGCGACTCAGGCATCGACACTCTCGGCCTCACCCAGACGGCCTGGCCTACCCTGCGCGCCTTGCAGCGGCTGGAGGGCGATGGGCGCCGGCGTCACACCTGGCTGGTGCCCGACTCGGCCGTGGGCGCACAGCTTCAGAAAACCGCTGCCGATCTGCCCGCCAGTTACCGGCCGGTGCGCGGCTGGCATCTGGGGGTCCATCCCGACGAACCGGACTGGGATTTTCTGGCCGGGCTGCGGGCGCGCGGCGGCCTGCTAAGCGTAGAGACGTTCCGGCCCGCGGCCGAGCCCCTGGTGCCAGATGCTCTCACGCGCTTGCTGCGCGCCGCAGACATCTTTTCGCCCAATGCGCTCTCCGCCGCCTCGCTGGTCGGCCAGGCGCAGCCGGAGATGATGGCGCGGCGGCTGCTGCACGCCGGCGCCGCCGTGTTGGCCTTGCGCCTGGGGGCGCGCGGCTCGCTGGTGGCCGAGGCTGGATCAGGGCGCGCCGTCTGGATCCCCGCGCTGCCCGTGCCCGTGGTGGACGCGGTGGGGGCGGGCAATGCTTATTGTGGCGCGTTCCTGACGGGTTGGGCCGAAACCGGCGACTTGCTCGAGGCCGGGCTGCGCGGCGCGGCGGCGGCCTCGCTCATCATCGAGACCTTCGGGGTCCCGCCGGTTACGCCGGCCGCGTGCCAGTTGGCTCGGCTTCGGCTGGCGGCGCTGCGGCCGCTGGCGCGGACGGCCCAACTGGGCTGACCGGCTGGCCGAGCTGATCCGCGCGCGGCAGCGTGAACGACACCCGCAGGCCGCCGCCGGCCCGATTGGCCGCCCAGATGCGGCCGCCCTGGGCCTCCACCAGTTGCCGCGCGATCGCTAGGCCCAGCCCGGCGCCGCCGGAGG
>JAYTFQ010000462.1:0-5072 GCA_043734225.1 Anaerolineales bacterium
AAATAGTTGAACAGGCTGGCCAGCACCACCAAAATGCCAAAAGCCAGCGTGGCCACCACCAGGTACGCCTGAAAAACCCGCGCCCGCCAGCGGCGCGTGGGTTTGGCGACAATTTGTTCGGCCGCGACGGCCTTAACCGCTTCAACCTTGGCGGCCACCACGTCAGGCGCGGCCGGGACCTTGGGTTCAGTGACCACTGGCTTTTCTCGATTCATGGGTAAGCATGCCCGTCAAAGCGAGCCAATCGCGCCAGCCGCTGCGCAAGACAGTGGGCCGATGGCAAGAAAACGCGGCAGCCGGCCGCGGGGGCCGGCTGCCGCAAGGCCGTCCCCGGCCTAGCGCCTTCGTCCGCGCTGGAAGAAGCTGACGATGGCCAGCAGCGCAATGGCGCCCACCAGCGAAACCAGCAAGGCCGGCACGCTAAAATTGCCCTGGTTAATGGTGGAGATGCCCAGCAGCGGCGTGAGCACCAGGCCGGCCAGGAAGGCGCCGACGATGCCGACGATGATGTTGAGTAGCAAGCCTTCGCGCTTGCCCATCAATTGGCTGGCCAGCCAACCGATGATCGCGCCGACGATAATCCAGATGATAAAATTGATCATGGTATTGTCTCCTCGCTAAATGTTGCGCTGGTGTGGCCCCTGGTCGAACTTAACCATCAGCATAGCCGCGGAGCGTCTCAACAGCGTTTCAAGATGCGGCGCTAAATCTGGAAATGCTCGCGCACTTTCGCGGCGATCTGGCGCTCGGTCAGCTTGTCGACCGTTTCCACGCGCACAACGTGCCCGCCCAGATTTTCACTGTCCAGGCGCTTGGATAGCTCGCCCTTGGCCTCGCCCGGCCCAAAGATAAAGATGGCATCCGCGCCCCGAATTTGCTCAATCACCTCTTGAAAGTACGCTTTGAGATGGTTGGCAAAGCGCCGATCGCGCACGTCCTCGCCCCCCGGCTCATCCCCTTCGGCAAACCGAACGTGTTTCTCCATGCTCGAGGTGATCTGTTTGATGGCCTCGGTCCCGCCGGTGAGGGTGACGATCGTGGCTTGCCGGTGATCAATCCACAACCCAACGTTAGTGGTCATAACCTGCTCCTGTGTGTCAAACATTTGTCTGGCAAAACTACGGTCAACGCGCTGGCCGGCAGCGGATCAGCGGCCGGGGCATGCCCACTTTAGGGCCCGGCCGCCTGGTCGGGCAGCTCGGCGGGCGCCGGGCCGCTGCCCTCCACGGATGGGCCCCCCACGGGCAGCGCAGCGGGCGCTGGCTCAGCGCCCGCCGGTTCTTCGGGCCTGGCCAGGCGAGCCGCCGGGCTGGGCCGCGGCCGACGCCGTTCGCTTGGCTCCGGCTTTGGGAATAGGGCCCAGGTCAAGCGATTCTTGAGTCTCATCCTAGGCTGAGTATAGTTTCCGCGAGTCTCAAGACCGTCTCAGAGCGCGCTGGCGGACGCCCGAAAGGGCGGCGCTGCCAGGCCGGCCTCAACCGGCCGAGTGAATGATTTTAGCCGAATTAAATGTAAGCGCCCAGGCTGCCAGCCTGGGCGCTTACGATCCTGCGGGGCAAACCGGGGACTTCGCGCCAACGTGGTGGTGCGCCGTCACAGTGATGACCTTCAGAGGAGATTACCTTGGTCGCCGTGCTCAAGCACACCGGCCTTACACGGGCCGCGCCAACAGCCGCGGACCGGAAAACCCGATTGGGTCAGGCGGTCACTTCGTCGCGCTGGCGGTGGCTGGTGTTGTAAGGGTTGGTGGAGCAGCCCTGCGGGTTGCAGGCGCCGCACACGGCGCACTTCAGCCAGCCGCATTGCGGGCAGCGCGCCGTTTCGGGGTCGCGGCTGTCGAGCAGGCCGTCGCTGCAGCTCCAGCAGGCGTTGGCCGTCCATTTGGTGGCGCAGTCTGGGCAGACCATCTTGCGCGGCAAGCTATCCGACAAGCAGCGCACCTGTTCCGAGCCGCAGTGCAGGCACACATCGCGCAGGGTGGTCACCAGGCGCACGCCGGTTGGGTCGGCGCGATATTGGACAATCAGCGCCGGCCGGTTGCGGCGCGACTCGGCCGCCACCTCGCGCACGCGCATCTCGCTCACGTGCGCCTGATGGGTCTGCTCGTCGCGGGCCTGGGTGGCGCGGGCCACTTCGGCCTCACGCACCTGCTCGTCTTGCTCAGCCTGGTTTTCGCGCACGTGCCGCTCGGCCCGCGCCTGCATCTTTTGAGCAACCTGCTCGTTATATTCGGTCGTATCGTCGGTCATTAGCCACTCCTTCGAGGGCAGTTTGCCCTCCACTTAGGCGCCCGTCAGGGCGCGCGGCGATCGGTGGTAGTCGTTTGGGTGTTGACCACCGCCGTGCGCGGGCGATAGAAAATCACCCACACCAACCGCTCCATCACCCAGGCCAGCAGAGCATACACGACCATGGCGATGATGGTGGAAATCTCCAGCACCATGCCGCCGCTGGCGGGCGTGCCGGTCAACCCGGCAAAGGGCGCCAGGAACACACCCGTGACGCCGTACAGCAGGTGCGCAAACGGGCTGGCGGCATTGGCGGCGATGAGCTTCAGGAAGAAGCGCAGCATCAGCAGCACTTCCAGCACGCCGGCCGCCAGCCAGATCAACTGGCTGGCCTGAAAGGTGAATTGGCGCTGGGCACGGCCGGGCTCTTGCGAGGTCGTGGTCACTTGCTGCATGTTGCTCATGGCTTCTCCTCGCCCGAAGCGTCGCCCGATTTGCTGCCCAGGGGCGCGGTCACTTTGCGCTGCTGTGCCTCAAACTCGGCAAAGCGCATGTTAACTTCCTCTTCGGCCCGCTCGCGGGTGTAGCCGTATTTCGCCTGGATTACTCCCACCAGCTTCTCCAGCCGGCCATCAACTTCGTGGAGATCATCGTCGGTGAGCGCCCCCCACCAGATGTGGGCCTGGCCGCGCAACTGTTTCCATTTGCCTTCGAAACTATCTTGATTCATCCTATTTTTCTCCTTTGCCGTTGCCGCTATCCGGCTGCCGCCATTCGAAGAGTAATTCTTGTGGAACTTCCGGCGGAGCCGGCAGCGCGAATTTCTCGTAACTGGCCAGGTTGACCCCATGCAGGTCTTGCAGGCGCTCGCGATACCAGCATTCGAACGGCTCGCCGGAGCGAATCATCTCGGATACGGTCCAGTTCACGTCTGACGCCTCGATGGTCGTCACGGACGTCGACCCAAATGGGTTTTCCACCAAGGCCAGCCGCTCGCGGGTGACCCCCAGGCGCCGGCGCGAGGCCTCGTAGGCCTGCCGCCGCGAGCCGCGCAATTCCTGGCAAAATCGGCGCCACGCTTCAACCTTGCCAGGAGAAATCGGAAGTGTTAGCACCAAACCAGACATCGGCCGCTCTCTTTTGCTCCTGCCTTTGCGCTCCTGACGACCCGCACCAGCTCGCCTTAAGCGTCAAATATCATGTTTAACTGCGAGTATAGGGGCGGAGAGTCTCAAGAGTGTCACAAGATACCGGCCCAGAGGCATAAAACGTCCGGCGGAATTGAATGCAGGGCCGCTTTTGCGAGTATGATGCGAGCCACGGCACGCAAAAACTGCCGGGTTTGCCGCTAAAGGGATTGTTATGACCGACCTACCTGTGCACGCCGACCGCTATTTCAGCCCGGACCCGGCCCAGCGACGCCTGGCGGCCGAGCTGTATCAATCCGTGGCGGGGCTGCCGCTGGTGTGCCCGCACGGGCATGTGGACGCCCGGCTGTTCGCCGAACCGGATTACCACTTCGCCAACCCGGCCGAGCTGTTCATCATGCCCGATCACTACGTTTACCGCATGTTGTATGCGCAGGGCGTGCGCCTGGAAGACTTGGGCCTGGCGCGGCTGGACAGCGCGCCGGACAGCGGCGCGCCGGCGCAAACCGATCCGCGCCGGGTGTGGCAGACCTTTGCCGAGCACTTCTATCTGTTTCGGGGCACGCCCACCGGGCTGTGGCTGGCCGACGAGCTGCGCGATGTGTTTGGCGTGACGGCCAAACTATCCGGCGCCACCGCCAGCGCCATCTATGACCAGGTGGCCGAGCGGCTGGCCGCGCCGGAGTTCACCCCGCGCCAGCTTTACGCCCGCTTCAACCTGGAAGTGCTGTGCACCACCGACGGCGCCGCCGACCCGCTGACCGCCCACCAGGCCATCCGCGCCTCGGGCTGGAAGGGAAAGATCCGCCCCACCTTCCGGCCGGACGGGGTGCTCGATCTGGCCGCGCCCAACTGGGCCGCCAACGTGGAAGCCCTGGGGCAGGCCGCCGGCCGCGCCGTCCACGACTATCCGGCCTTTATCGCCGCGCTGGAAGACCGGCGCGCGTTCTTTAAAAGCCAGGGCGCCACGGCGACCGACCACGGCGTGCTGGCGCCCTTCACCACTCGGCTGCCGGCCGAGGCAGCCGAGGCCATCTTCCAGCGCGCTCTGCGCGGCCAGGCCACGCCCGAGGACGCGGCCCAATTCATGGGCCACATGCTGGTGGAGATGGCGGGCATGAGCGTGGCGGATGGGCTGGTGATGCAACTGCACGCCGGGGCGCTGCGCAGCCACAGCGCCGCGCACCTGCAGCGCTTCGGCCCCAACACCGGCGCGGATATCCCGGTGACGGTCGAGTTCACGCGCAACCTGCAAGCCCTGCTGGAGCGTTTCGGGCACGACCGGCGTCTGACGCTGATCCTGTTCACCCTGGACGAGACGACCTATAGCCGCGAGCTGGCGCCGCTGGCCGGCTTTTACCCGGCGCTGCGGCTGGGGCCGCCGTGGTGGTTCTTCGATACCTGGCAGGGGATGCGGCGATATTTTGAGCAGGTGCTGGAAACCGCCGGGCTGTATAACACGGCCGGGTTCAACGACGACACGCGCGCCTTCGCCTCTATTCCAGCGCGCCACGATGTGTGGCGGCGGGCCGCGGCCGATTGGCTGGCCGAGCTGCTGGCGCGGCGAATGATTGAAGAGGAGGATGCGCGGGCGATGATGCGCGCGCTGGCGTACGACCTGGCGCGGAGCGCTTACAAGCTAGAGGCGTAGCCAGGCGCTGGCGGCGCGGCGAATGAACACCGGCTGGAGCCTGAA
>JAYTFQ010000463.1:0-5064 GCA_043734225.1 Anaerolineales bacterium
GTCGGATCACCCCGTCCCTGGCGGCTGGCATTTAAGAACCGGATAAATCCCCGCCGTGCGCGCGCAGGACAGCGGCCACCGCGTCGCGCTGCATTTCAACGGCGACGGCCAGCGGGGTTTTGCCATCGAAGTTGGGGATTTTGGGATCGGCGCCGTGGTGGAGCAGCCACTCGGCCTGGGCGGGCCGGTCGAACATGACGGCGCCGTGCAGGGCGGGCGAGCCGCCGCGGCCGCCGTTGAGGTCGGCGCCGTGGGCCAGGAGCATTTCGGCGATGTCTTGCTGGCCGGTGATGACGGCGTGATACAGCAGTGGGATGCCGTGCGCGCCGGTGGCGTTGGCGCCCAGGGGTTCGGTGGGCAGCATGGCGGCGACGGTTTCGGCGCGGCCGAGCATGGCGGCGGTGCAGATATCCAGCGGGGCGCCCAGGGACAGCAGGTGCTCGGCGATGGCGACCTGGCCGGTTTGGGCGGCGGCGCCGAGGGCCAGCTCGCCCCAGGTGGCGGGGCGGTTGAGGATGGCGGGGTTCTCGGCGAGCAGCTGTTTGACGACGGGGAAATCGCCGTGGGCGGAGCCGACGTAGGCATCGATGGTGGCTTGGGTTGGTTCGGGCATCGCTCAACCTTCAATACTTAACCGCAAAGACGCGAAGACGCAAAAGGTTAAGGGTGGGTGAAATTCGATAGGGAGGATTCTACCAGAGGGAGGAATGAAAATGGGTTGGAGGATCTGACCCTGGCCCGATTGATGCCAAGGCCAGTGGCGGCGATAGGGCTGCCGCCAATCGCGCCTGCAAGGCGCTCCTACAATTTACCAGCCCGGTTGACTATTGTGGGAGCGCACCTGCCATACACCTGCTCCACCGTAGGTGCGGGTCACTTTTGGGGTTGCAGGCGCGATCCGGCCCGCGATTAGGCGGGGACTTGGCCGGACGCGGGCTGGCGGGTGTAGTGCAGCCGCCATTGCAGGGTCCAGGTGGCGCCGGCGTCGTCGGAGCGCTCCCAGTCCCAGTCGAGGCTGTCGGCGGCGATGTTGTAGAAGACCATGCGCAGCATAATGGCGCGGCCGTCGCGCTGGTCGTCGGTGGCGAAGACGAAGCGGTCGCCTTGCGGGCCGCCGGTGAAGGCCCAGTAGCTGCCGTGCGAGTCGACCCAGGTCTGGCGCCAGAGGCCGAGGTGGGGGCTGTAGACGGACGAGCTGGCGCCGATGAAGTCGGCGCCGGGGCGGCCGTCGAAGTTTTCACGGATGACGGCGCCGTCGAGGATGGTCTCGACGTGGTTGGTGGCGCTGAGGCCATCGCCCCAGGTGACGGTCCAGCGGCCGAGCCAGAAGTCAAGATCACGCGGTGTGGGCATGCTGGATTACTCGGGGAGGGGGCGGGGGGTTCAAAAAGACAAAGGATCGCTTCGCGGGATGAAGGATGAAAAAAGACGAATTACGAATTTCGAATTTACATCGGCAGGCCGGCGCAGTGCGGCGCGAGGGCTTGCAGTGTTTGGCGCAGGCGCGCGGCGGCGGCGGGCGGGCCGCTGCGCTGGTAGTAAATGACGAGGCCCCAGGCCAGCAGGGCTTTGAGGAGCAGCGGCTGGCGGGGAAGGCGGTCTTCAAGGCGAGCGGCCAGGTCGGGGGCGGCGGCGTCTGGCTGGGCGGCGCCGGTCAGAAGCTGGCCCAGGTCGACGGCGGCGGCGTAGGCGGCCAGGGGTTGGCCGGCGCCGGGAAAGGGGAAGGACACATCGGCCAGCTCACGGGCTTGCTGGGCCAGGCGCAGGCCGCGGGCGGGGTCGGGTTGGGCGAGATACGCCCACCAGGCTTCCAGCAGAGTCTTTTGGGCCTGGATGAGGGGCGGGCGCGCGGGCCAATCGATGACGGCCAGGGCGGCGCGGGCGTCGTCGTAGCGGCCATACAGGGTGAGGGCGACGGCCTTATGAAAGGCCAGGGCGGCGTCCCGGTCGGCGATGGGGGCCTGGGCGAAAGTGCGCTCATAGTGGGCCAGCAGCGGCTCGGGCGCGGCGGATTGGAGCAGCTTGCGCTCTTGCCGGGCCGGGCCATAAAGGGTCCAGGCGGCGGCCAGGGCCACCAGGGCGACAACGACCGCAACGGAGAGGTAGTTGCCCTGCAGCAGTTGGCTGATGAGGAAGACGGCGACGATGAGCACGGCAATGGCGGGGATGAGCCACTGGCGCAGCATGTAGGCGGTGTTTTTCTGGCGGGTCATGGGGCGGTCAGGCATGAGGCGAATGTGAGGACTGGCGGCTCGACATTATCGGCAGCTCGCCCTCATCCCCGGCCTTTCCCCCGCTGGGGGAAGGGAGCGGAGCCATCGTTGAGGGCGGCGCGGATGTGCTCGATCTGCGGGCGGCTGATGGGGTCGGCGAGGACGTCGGGCGGCCAGGCGGCGGGGGCGCGCAGGTCGAACCAGCCGACGGCGGCGATGCCGTAGAAGTCGGAAGCTTCCACTTCGGGCTCGTAGCCGGGCGCGGCCTGGCCGCCGGTGACGCGGCACAGGTAGGTGTGCAGGCGCTGGTAGGCGCCGCCGGGGTGGTCGGGCACGTCGAGCAGCAGCCGCTCCACGGCCACCTCCAGGCCGGTCTCTTCGCGCATCTCGCGGATGACGCAGTCGATCTCGCTCTCGGCGCCTTCCTGGCCGCCGCCGGGCAGCAGCCAGTAGGCGCGGCCGCTGGCGTGCTCGCGGTGCTGGATGAGCAGCAGGTGCTGGTCGCGGACGATGGCGCCCTGGCAGCGGATGGTGCGCGGCGGCAGGCGCGGCGCGCTATTTGGCTTTGATGTAGTCGTTGTCCACCTTGACCACGTTGCTGAGGATATCTTCCAGCGCGGCGCGCAGCTCTTTCTCGGCCGGGTCGCCCAGGCCCTTGATCTTCAGCTTATACGACTTGACCACGGTCTCGATTTCCTTGGCGTTGCCGCCGATGGATTTGAAGGCGGCCTTCACCGGCGCGAGCGAGCCGCCGGGCTTCCAGCTGCGGACCGTTTTGTAGAGCGGCATGCGCTTATCCAGCAGGCGGCCCAGGTCTTCGTTGAAGGAAATCTTCTTGGCCTTGAGCGCGGCGGCATGCTTGGTCTTGAGGCTTTTCCAGTTGCCGCGAATCTTGGCTTGATATTCGGGTTGAATGCGGTCGAGATCAATCTGGCCCATCGGTGGTCTCCGTGGTGAGTGGTTTGGCGGTTGAGGCCTGGTTGGAACCGGGCGGATTATACACGGGATGGAGGGTGGAGGTAGGAACTGGGAAGTCAGAAGTCGGAAGCGAATTGATAGAGTTGGGCCAGGTCGAGACGGTTGGAAGAAATGAAATGATGAATGATGGTCGCGAGCGGCGCGGATTCGACGGCGACAACATGCTCGCCGTCTATTGGATTCAAAGGAGCGCCAATCATGGTCACTTCGCCCAAGCCAACGAGCCGATAATATTCCGGAAAAGGCAAATGTGGACGATACGGCCGCTCGGCCAGCGAAAAGCAGTGCCAGGCGCCGATGAGCTGAAACGATTCCATCTGAGCGCCGGCTTCTTCCTGCAGCTCGCGCTGGATGGCCGCCAGATAGTTCTCGCCGGGCTCCAAAGTGCCGCCGGGCATCTCCCAGGCGCCGTCGGCCAGCCGGATGGCCAGCCAATCCCGGCCGACACGCGGCACGAGGTTGACGTTGGAAATGAGCCGGTCGGGCGGCGCTTCGTCCAATCGCACGAAGCGGGCGCGGGTTGGTCCCCAGGGCCAGATAACTTCGTTGAACAGATGCGGGAACTGCTGCGCAATGTTATCGAGCGACACAGGCTGAACCGATGTTGCGAATGCGCGCCAAGCAACCAGCTGAACCCGGATTACCGGGCATTGCTCGTAGCATGGCGGTCATGACCCCGCGCTGGGCGGCGCGTTGCGCGGCGCTTCAATGCCTTAACCACCTCGGGCGTCAGGCCCTTCTCGGGCTTGACCTTGTCGCGGCCGGCCAGGGCTTGCTCCACTTCGCCAAAGATGGCCGTACCCAGGCTCTGCAACAGGGCGGAGTAGGCGGCTTTCTGTTCGTTGATCTCCGTCTCCGCGATGGGCTGCACGGTGTAGGCCAGGGGCACCTGGCGCGTGAGGGCGTAGACGATGTATTGATTGAGCGACACGGCCTCCGCGCCGGCCAGGGTGGCGAGCTGGTTGTGCAGGGTTTCGGGCAGGCGCAAGGTGAGGCGGACCATAGGGTGGTTATACAACATTTTGGGGCGGGGATAAAGGAGCAGTGGGATGGCTAGCGAAAGTTCGGGCGGTTGAAACCGCAGCAACAAGAGCACAAAGTCGGCCTTCGCCGACTCGTCTTGATATTGACGAGTTGCTCCTGGACGAAGCCAGGAGTTGCTGATGACTGCGTTTATAGAGCGGCCCGGCCCCGATGGTGAAAGGACGCAAGTTCAGAATAGGACGTGGCAGGATATTTCGGTTTGTTGACCGCCAATCGCAAATGCGCCGCTGGTCAGCCGGCCCGCCCTGGCCGACGAGCGCAGTATACTTACGCTCATGTTGACAGCATCGATGACGAAAGGCCCGAAGCAAGTTCGCCGGCTGGCCCGAAATGAGTTCGCCGCGGCCCTAAAGAAGGGGCAGGGGCGCGCTTTGCAGCACGTATTGGCTTATGGCCTGGACGATGTGTCCGACCTGGTATTGGATGCTTGTCTGCATGATCAGCGGTATGACGCGCAGGCTGAGCCGGGCCGGGGCGCCTGGCTGTTCCAGATGTTTGGTCACTCCGAGTTGTACCTGCGGTTCCAGGCGACCATACTCGAACACTTGAAAACAGAAACGAATACATGGGATGCGCTGCAATTGCTGTTTTTGGCAGCGGAGATGGCTGACCACGGAGATGAACAGGCCCGACAGGAGTTGGGCGCGAAGCTGCGTGAGCGGGCCGCGCGGGTCGAGTGGTCGGACGATTGGCTGGGGGCAGAGTTGTGGGTCGAGTTGGCGGGGGAGTCGGGACTTTTGGAGTTGGCCCGGATTTACGGGAAGCGTTTGCTCAAAGACCCCAAGGATTTGGTGCCGGGCAATATTTTCGGAGAGGGCGGAACGGCGCA
>JAYTFQ010000464.1:0-1708 GCA_043734225.1 Anaerolineales bacterium
CAGCTGCACGCCCCGCCGCAGCCGCAGCCCCCGCCCCCGCTGCTCTCACCCCGGCTATAGATGGGCTGGCCGCTGGCTGACGCGCCGCCGCTCGTGGCAAAGAACACCGACAGCACCCGCGCCGTGCGCTCGCTCTCGCAACTCTCGCAGGCGATCGGGGCGTCGGCCTGCTGCATGCTCCGCAGCGCATCGAACTTGGTATGGCAATGTGAGCAGTAGTATTCGTAAACTGGCATCGTCAATCGCTCCCTTCGCGCTAATCTGGTACCATTCTATGGCTGGCCGGGGATGAGGTCAAGCACGTCGTTGGCCAGAGTCTAGCCGGCTATCTTGTTTGGCGCCTGCTCGCCAGCGCGACGTAGCGAATTCCGCACTGGAACAACTGGAGGACACACAATGGCCGAATCGACCGATGCACTGCCGGCAGTCGACACGGTGCGCGAGTTTGTGTTGGCCGGACACGGTAATTTGGACAAGGTGCGGCAAATGCTGGTAGAACGGCCGGCCTTGCTGAACATGGCCTTCGCGTGGCGGCCCAATGACTTGGAGACCGCGCTTCAGGCGGCGGCCCATATGGGCAATCGGCCGATAGCCGAATATCTGCTGAGCGCCGGCAGCCCGCAGGACATCTGCACGGCGGCCATGTTGGGCCGGCAGGCCGAGGTCGAGCGCCTACTAGTGGCCGATCCGGACCTGGCGCAGGCAGTGGGCGCGCATGGGATCGGCTTGCTGGCCCACGCCGCGTTAAGCGGTGAGGTAGAGTTGGTGCGGCGGCTGGTGGAGCATGGGGCGCAGGGCAGCATGGGCCAGGCCCTGAACAATGCCGTGATCAAACAGCATGCGGCCATGGTGGCCTGGCTACTGGACAATGGTCAGCCCGATCTGGCCTGGACGGACTTCCAGGGCAAAACGGCTCTGCAAAACGCAACAGAGAACAGCAGCCCCGAGATCGCGGCTCTCATTAAGAGATACATGGCCCGTTAGAGCGAGCACGTGCATGACATGCTCGAAAAGTGCCGGCTTGGTCTCCACATCCGAGCGGGAAGGTTTCCGCGAATTCGTAGCCGAGGCGCTGGCCTCCTCCGTTTGGCGCTGGACAGTTCAGAACGCCGCGTCCGGATATAAGACGCGAATGAGCGCCAGCATCAACCCTGCCTGCGCTACCGCGGCTAGCAGCGCCAGCCCGATGTGAATCGGCAGCCTTCGCCAGGCCAGCCGCGCTTGCCACAACGCTGCCAGCGCCAGCAAGCCCGTCACCGGCAGGTAGAAAAACCCCACCGAAAAGCCGCCGATGATCGCAAAGCCCAACACCGCCCCGGCCGCCGCCCACGCCATCCCGCTGCCGCCCGCATCCCCGCGCGCAATCCCCCACAGCCCCGCCAGGCTGGCTGCCACCATCTCAAGCAAATACAGCGCCGGCAGCGGCCACATCGCCTGTTGCTGGCTGGTCAACTGCCAGATGATCGCCGTCAGGATGACGCATACCCCCGCCGACCCGGCCGCCAACAGCCGCGCCACTGCGTAAAATTTGATCTGGCCCGCCTCAGCGCTCATCTTCCCCTCCTGTCTTCCAGCTTTCCGCCTTCTGCCTTCTGCCTTCTGCCTCCTCACATACTCACACACCCACTTACGCTCTTCCCCTACACCCCTACACCCCTACACCCCCACACCCCCACACCCCCACACCCCCACACCCCCTCTACGGCTG
>JAYTFQ010000465.1:0-7366 GCA_043734225.1 Anaerolineales bacterium
TATCACATCTTTTTAGCCCAAAGGAGCCGGCTATCCCAGTGACATTATCATTTGAGCGAACGATGGCTCTCCGGTGACATTATCATTTGACTTGACAGGGGTTTTCCCAAAGGTTGCCTACGAGGTCGCCGGCGGTGGCGCGTCCAGAAACAAATCCCACCATAGGATCCAGGCCGGCCGCGGTGGCGGCGGCTGGGGCGGTGGCGCGGCCGGCGACGACACGGGCGTGGGCAGCACAGGCACCACCAGGACTTCGTTATTTTGGGTCAGCTTACCCTGCTCATGGGCCCAGGCCACGACGGCAGAATCGGTAGTCGCGTACGCCACTTGCGTCTGCAAGGCGGAGTGTTCGTTTTCCAACTGCGCCACTTCTGTCGCCGCTACGCCGCGATCAGCCTCCAGCCGCTGCGCCTCAGCCTGACGCCGATTGAAATCCAACATGATCAGCAGGCCAGCGACTAGGCCGATAATCACCAGCACTTGCAGCAATGTAAGGGGCGGTCTGGCCGACGTCTGACCGCCGGGCCGTGGACTTTGGGTCACATGTGCCTCCTGGCGCGGATCATACCTCAGTCCGCGCCGCGCGCAAGCCGCGACTAGATAACAAAAATCCCGGAAGTTTCCCGGGATTCTCGGTGTGCCGATGCTGGGAGTTGAACCCAGACGGCTTTACAGCCACTACGCCCTGAACGTAGCGCGTCTGCCAATTCCGCCACATCGGCCAGCGGGGAGAATTCTATCCGGTTCAGACGATTTGTCAAATTGCAAGTTGTTGGCCAGGCGGCCCACCGCTTCTGGACGGCGAGCCTTGTGAATGAGCGGCTGGTCCGTATTTAGTATGTAAAAGCAATTATGCTATACTTTTAGCCGATTCTCAGCCGGAACCGTTGAGGCATCATTCCGACCGATATGAACATTTTCCAGCAAGCAGCGGCCCTGGTCAGCGAAATGCCCGGCAGCCTGGTGTATCACCTGGTGCTGCTGTTCGCCATGGCTGTGGCCAGCGCGGTCGCACTCGGCCAGAGGCGCCTGTCAGCCTTCGCGGGCGAAAGGCCGCTTGCCGCTCACGAGCGGCTGAGCCTAGCTGCTGGGCTCCTGTTCGCGTTGCGGTTGGCAGCCCTGACGGTTGCACTGCTGGCGGCCATTGGAGTTCTAGATCCCCTGGTGGCTGTGCCACCGGTCGAGCGCGCGATTTCTACGCTGACCATTCTCGTCACCCTCTGGTTCATTATTTTCCCGCAGCCCGTGCGGCTGGCAGATGCCGCCGCTGGCCTGCTGAGCCTGTTGGTCGTGCTGGGGCTTGTCATCAGTTTGGGCCTGTGGTTTCAGCAAGCACCCTTGCTGCATTTCTACAACGGCTCGCCGCAAGAGAGCGTATGGGAAGCCGCCCAGGCAATATTGCTGGTGGCTGGGGCCATCTTGCTCATCGCACGTCGGCAGGCACACTGGTTGCTGGGATTGGTCATCACGCTGCTGCTGCTAACCGCCCACGTTATTCACTTCTACTACGTCATTGGCGGCAGCAGCATTTCCGGAACCGAGCGGCTGTTTGAAATCGTGGTGGTGCCGTTAATCGCGGCGGTCATCATGCGCCGCGCGCTGGAGGCCGTTTCCCGGCCGCAGCGGCAGCCAGTGCCCAATGTTACTGGAAGCCAGCCGCCTGCTCTGCCGGCGGATTCGCCGAGCAGGGTGCTAGCTCGACCTGCTTTGGATCCCCGCGCGGCTGCCGCCTTGGCGGCAGTGGGTGCCGCGCCCGATCTCAATACCCTGGCTCAATCAGTCGCGCTCGGCGTGGCGCACATGCTCTCGGCTCCAATCAGTCTCGTGCTCGGTCAAGCCGAGGGGAGCTTCAAAATTGTCTGCGCGTATGAGCTAGGCACCCAACGCTACATCGGCATGCTGCTGCCGGTGCTAGCCGACCGGCCCGAAATCCGCGCCGCGCTGGATCAAGACGATGTCGTTCTGTGGCTGCTCGGAGAAAAAGAGGCTGAGCTGCGCGCGTTGGCTTTTGAGGCCGGGCTGCAAACCGACGGGCCGGTGCTGCTCATGCCGCTGCGCCAGGCCGGTGGGCCCCTGTTTGGCGCGCTTGGCGTGCTGCCGCCGGCTGACCAGGTCAGTTGGAATGACCAACAACAGGCCTGGCTGAAGAGCGTGGCAGGGCCTGTCGTGCAGGCGTGGCAGGCCATGATAGATCAACCGCGGTTGCAGGCACAGGCGACCCGCGTGCAAGAAGAGCGTGACATAGCCCTGCATCTGGTAGCCGAGCTGCGCCAGACGGCCCAAACCCAAGGTGACCAAATCCAGCATCTGGAGCGAGCTGCCGCCGGCCACACGGATGAGTTGGTGGAATTGGAAGCCTTGCGAGCGCACCTGCAGGCTCTGGGGCCCGATATCGATCAATCGCGCCAGCGCCAGATGGCGTTGGAGGCGCAGCTGGAAAGTGAACGCCAACAAACTCAGGCCTTGCGCGACCGGTTGGAACAGGCACAGGCTGGGGCCAGCAGGCAGCCGGCCGCAGGCCTGCCGCCGACGGATACAGTGTCATCCGAGGCTCTGGCGCCGGCTGAAGCGGGCGCAGAGGCAGCGGCCCTGCGCACAACCCTTGGCATGCTTCAACCGCAGCTGGACTACTACCGGCAGCAAGAACAGCAATTGCTGGCCCAACTGGAGCAGGTGCGCGGCCAGTTCGCCGGACGCTCAGCAATGGCCGCGGGTTCGTCCGAACTAGAAACCTTGCGGGCGAATTTGCAGGCGCTGGCGGCTGAGATCGATGCGTTTCGCGCCGAGCAGTCCCGGTTGGAAACGGAACTGGCGCAGGCGCGTCAGGCTGCCGCGCAAAACCAGGCTGCTTTAGCCGCCAGCCAGCAGCACGGCACCGCCCTACAGGCCGACCTGGAGCAGGCGCGCACTGAGCTGGCGCAGTCCATGAACCTTTCGGCGCAGCTTCAGGCTCAAGTTCAAGAAGGTCTCCAGGCGCGCCAACAATTGCCCGCTGAATTGGCTGCCTCGTCAGCCGGGCCGGCGAAACCGACCAACGGCTTTATGGATCCAGATGAGGGAATGGCCGAGATGCTGGAGGCGCTGGCCAACGCCGAGGCACGCCTCAGCCAGCAGACCAAACAGTTGGCCGAACTTCAGCAGGCGCTGGTCGAAATCGAACAGCAGCGCCGCGCGCCAGTAGCGGCGCCCGTGTCTCGGCCGGTGCAGGCGGCGGATATGGAAGTCATCGCCTCGCTCGCCCAAGAACTGCGCCAGCCGATGTCGTCCATCATTGGCTATGTGGACCTGCTGCTGGGCGAGTCGGTCGGTATTGTCGGCGCGCTTCAGCGCAAGTTTCTGGAGCGCATCAAGGCCTCGTCCGAGCGCACGGGCGTGCTGCTGGACGATCTAATGCGAGTGATGGATATCGACTCAGGCAATCTGAAGCTGGAGCAAGAAAGCGTCAACGTGGCCCAGGTCATCGACGACGCCTTGCACGGCAGCCAGAGCCAATTCGATGAGAAAAATTTGCGCTTGGTGACCGACATCCCGCCGAACCTGCCGCCGGTGCAGGCTGACCGAGATGCGCTGCTGCAAATCTTCAGCCATTTAATCAATAACTCAGGCGCGTCATCGGCCAACGACACCGAAGTCCACCTTTCGGTGCAGCACCAAAGCGAGCAGCGCCCCGGAGCTGACCCGCTCCACTTTCTGATTATTTCCATTACCGATACCGGCGGCGGCATCGCGCCGGAAGATCAGCCGCGCGTCTTTTCGCGCTTGTACCGCGCCGACGCGCCGCTCATTGGCGGCCTGGGCGACAACGGCATGGGCCTGTCCATAGCCAAAGCACTGGTCGAAGGACATGGCGGCCGCATCTGGGTCATGAGTGATCCAGGCGCTGGCAGCACCTTTTACGTCCTGCTGCCCCTCGAAGGCAAGATCGCCAAGGCCAACGGCGTCCGGCATTAGTTCGACCCACCGGCACTGAATCTTGCTCGGGTTGCGCCGCTGCAGCGGGTTTGCCCGAATCGTATATAATGCCCTCTCCCCAACATGACAAAGCTCTTGGCATTTGCTGCCCGGGCGCCCCGGCGGGCGTCGCGAGTGGCGGGCGAGCTCATGGCTCGCTTTCCACTGTGGGCAGCCCTGGCATTGTTTTTGGTCGCTTGCGGTCAAGCCGTGGCTGCGGCGCCTGTCGTCACCGCCACCTTGATCGCAGTTACATCTGCCGTTCCTGCTGCCAGTGCCACACTGCCGCCAGCCAGCACCCCGTCGCCGCTGGCGCCGACCGCGCTGCCATCTAGCCCGCCGGTGACAGTCGCTGCCAGCCAGGCGGCCCGGCTGGAGCCTTCCGCAACCGCTACCCGCCAGCCAACTGCCACACCCAGCGCGCAGACCAAAGCCCAACCCACCCTGGGCGCGTTCAATATCACTCCCCTGGCCAACGCCACTCTGGTCACACCGAACCCAACTGCCGTCTCCGCGCAAACCATCGGACCGGCTATTGTCAACGTGCTGTTAATCGGCACTGATAGCCGTCCAACCGATCCCAGTTTCCGCACCGATACGCTGATCATCGTCTCCATAAACAAAGATGCGGGCACGGTCAGCTTGCTGTCAATCCCGCGAGATTTGTTTGTCTACATTCCAACCTTTGGTATGGCGCGCGTCAACCGCGCTTATCAGGCGGCCGACTCGGTAAAGTTTCCTGGCGGCGGCCCGGCTTTGCTCGAGCAATCCATCCTGTATAACCTGGGCATCCCGATCCAGTATTATGCCCTGGTAAATTTTGACGGTTTCCGCAAGGTGGTGGACACCCTGGGTGGGATTGATGTGCCGGTAAACTGTCAGGTCACCGAATATAAGCTGAAGGATCCGACGCTCGATGAACGCGTGGTGGACAACTACGCGCTCTACACCCAGCCGATCGGCCTTACCCACATGGACGGCGCCCTGGCTCTGTGGTTCGCGCGTGCCCGGCCAGTTGGCGGAGATTTTTTCCGCGGCTATCGCCAGCGCCAGGTGCTCAGCGCCATCTTTCACAAGGGAATGGGCGCCAATATCGTGCCTGAAATTCCCGGCCTATATGCCAACTTCCACGATGTGGTTCAAACGGATATGGGCCTGTGGGATGTGATGCAGTTTGTGACGCTGGCCACGCACCTGGACGACGCAGCCATCCGCAGCCTTAACATTGGCCCCAACCAGACCAACGGCTGGACCACGCCTGACGGCGAACAGGTGCTCCTTCCCAAGCCGGACGCCCTGGCCCTGGTCATCCGTGATTTTCTGAGCGGCGCCAACGCCAACCAGATCGCCCGGCCGCTCACCTGGATTCAGGTCTCGAACGGATCCGGCGCCGATGGCGACGCCGCCCTGGCACTGGAGACGCTGCACAACGAAGGCTTTGGCGTAAAAGCCGGCCCTTTGGCGGCGATCACCGACTTCACCACCATCGTTGATCACAGCACCAGCTTGAAGGGTTCTCCGCTTAAACGCCTACAATCGGCGCTGCATGTGGCCGACCAGCATGTGCTGGCTGAGCCCGACGCGAACAGCCCTTTTCAATTCCAAGTCACACTCGGCGCAGATTACAATTCCTGTCCGCGACTCGACTGGCTGGACACCACCGCTTCAGGCTCCTCTAACCGTTAGCTTGACATGCTCGGCCGTTGCGCATAGCATATCGGCCAATTGTTCTAGGTCAGCGCATATCTAGGAAGAGGCCCTATGGCAGAGCAGTTGCCCCTGTTCTCAACCCCTCGGGCCGCCACACCCGAGCCAGTATCCAATCCTGCTACGTCCACCGCGGCCGGCCCTGGTTCGTCCTTGAATGCCGCCATCCTGGCCTGGCGCGAGCATCTGGAGAAAGAGCGCAGCCCCAGCAATACCGTTAAGGCCTTTATCGGGGACCTGAACCTGGCCGCGCAATTCCTGGGCGCTTTTAAAGGCATCAGCCAGGTGACCACCCGCGACCTGGATAACTGGTTGGAATGGCAGCGCACCAGCAAGAAATGCAGCCCAAAGACCTACGCACGGCGGGTCACCTCGCTCAAGTCCTTTTTTCGTTGGCTGAAGCAAGCGGGTGTGCTGGCCTCCGACCCAGCCGCGGCCTTGATTCAACAATCGGTTCTCAGTCCACTGCCCGAAGTGCTCACCGAGGCGGATATTGAAGCCACGCTGGCTGCGGCCCAGGCCATGCGCCAGGCCGAGAAACCCGACCTACGGCCTTATGTCTTGTTTACACTCCTGCTCAGCACCGGGCTCAAAAAAGGCGAATGCCTGGCGCTGGTCCCCAATCACGTCGACCTTTCCAACCCGGATGAGCCGCAGCTGTGGGTGCGCTATCCCGATCCGCGCTACCGTTACAAAGAACGCAAACTCCGCCTGGACCGAAGCTGGATACCTGCCTATCAGGCGTACCTGGTCGAGTATGAGCCGCGCGACCGGCTGTTCCCCTGGTCGCCGCGCCGGCTGGAATATTTGTTGGAGGATCTGAGCAAGGCCGCCGGTCTGCGCAAACGTATTTCATTTGATATGTGTCGCTGGACCTGCGCCGTGCGCGATATCCGCGCCGGGCTGGACGATACGCACGTCCGCCAGAAAATGGGTCTATCCAAAATCCAGTGGCGCGAAATCAAGATGAAGCTTGACAAGCTGGTTGAAACGGCCCGCTAATGGGGCAGCATGCGGCCGGACTGCACAAGGCGTTAGTCGATCATTTGTTGGCCATCAGCGTCCTGACGCAGCCCGCCGTGGAAGCAGCCTTCCGGGCGGTGCCGCGCCACGTGTTCTTGCCGGGCGTGCCGCTGGAAGACGCCTACCGTGACGACGCAATCCCCACCAAGATGGCCGATGGCCGCGCCATATCTTCGTCTTCGCAGCCGGCCATCATGGCCATTATGCTTGAACAGTTAGGCGTTCAACCTGGCCAGCGCGTACTGGAAATTGGCGCCGGCACAGGCTACAACGCCGCCCTTCTCAGCCAACTGGTAGGCCCTTCTGGGTTGGTCGTAACGGTGGATATCGACGATGACATTGTAGAGGCGGCGCGTGCCCATCTGGCCGAGGCCGGCGTAGAGAATGTGCGCGTCGTTCTGGGCGACGGCGGCGAAGGCTACGCTCCCGATCAGCCGTACGATCGCATTATCTTGACCGTGGGCGCGTGGGATATCACCCCAGCGTGGCACGAGCAACTCGCGGCCGGCGGCCGGTTGGTCCTGCCCCTAAAAATCGCCAATGGCGCTCAAAATTCGATTGTTTTCGACAAAATAGCCCCAGATCGACAGCCGATACTGATCAGCCAGGCGGTGCAAGAATGCGGCTTCATGCCGCTGCGCGGCGCGTTTGCCGGCCCCGAAGTATTCACGCCGCTGGGCACGCA
>JAYTFQ010000466.1:0-3860 GCA_043734225.1 Anaerolineales bacterium
GCATTCAGCAGATGTATTGGTTTGAGGTCTTCGATACGCAGCCGGTCGGTCCCGGCAGCGCGCTCGGGCTGTTTCGAGGCAGCAGCCTGGCGGACCCCAAGCAGTCGTACACCGCTTATCAGGTATTGACGCACCAGCTCGCCGGGCGGAGTTTCAGCAGGTCCCTCAGCGTGTCCAACGCCGAAGGTTATGTTTTCGGCGCCGGGGCGCTCCAGAAGACCGTGGTATGGGGCATGCAGCCGTCATTCGCGACACCCGTCGCATTTGCGCTATCCTGCGCTCGCCGCGTGGATATGCTCGGGGCGACGACTCAAATTCTAGATGGCGGCCTGGGCGATACGGATGGCGCGTTTAACGGCGCTGTTCGGCTGAACGTCGAAGTTGAAAAACCGATTTACGTCGGGCCGTGTTGAGGCCAGCGCTTTCCAGGACAGCGTCGCCGATAGAGATTCTGACTGCGATGACGAAGCCCGCGCTGTCGATACGTTTGTCCCCGATTGCGCGGGTACTGGCGCTAACCCTGATTCACGGTTGCCTGTATATCGCCGTGGTGCCCCCCTGGCAGGTGCCGGACGAGCCTGTCCGTTACGAGTATCTGCGCGGTCTTGCCCGCGCCGCGTCGTTTTTTCCATCCGTGGTGGATCGGTCGGCCGCGGTTTATCAGCAGATTAGGGACTCCTGGCTGATCTTTCGCTGGTGGGAGTTTTATGGCCTGCCGTTGCCCACGGTGGCCACCCGCCCACTGCCCACCGCCACGCTAGGGGCGATTGGCGGCTGGTCGCTCTACTACCGTCTGTCTATGCCGCTGTACTGGCTGGTGAGCGGCTGGCCGATTGTCAATCAATTGTACGTGCTGCGTTTGTACTCGCTGGCGCTGCAATGCCTGACCGTCTGGCTGACTTACCACCTGGCCCGGCTCATCTTTTCGGGCGCCACTAACCCCGCCGCCCAGGTCATCCCCGTGGCGGCGGCCCTGGTGGTGGCGATCTTTCCGCAATATGCCTTCATCAGCGCCGGCTACAATGACGACAACCTGGTGCCGCCGCTCGTCGCCGCCTCGCTCTACGCCGTGCTCCGGGGCCTTTCGAAACGCGGCGACTACCGCTGGCTGGCGCTGGGCGGCGGCCTGGCTTTCCTGGCGTTTTTGACCAAGCGCACGTCGGTGAGTCTGCTCATACTGATCGGACTGTGCCTGTTGGTTTATGCGGCCATGTGGCTGCGCTCAACGGGCCGCGGCCGGCGGATCGCGGGCCTGCTGGTGATTGGCGCTGCCGTGGCGGCCGGCCTGGGCCTGCTGATCCTCGTCGTCAAGCCGCCGCAATTGCCGCCGCGGCTGGCGGCCCTGCTGAACCTGCGGACGGACGACTGGTCGGCGCTGATGGTCTATGTTCGCGAGCCCGGGCAACTGTTAAAGATTGACTGGGTGGGGCAGCTCTTGTTTTTGTCCATGTCCTTTTGGGGGTGGTTTGGCTGGCTGACGGCGCCGCTGGACACCCGCCTGATGGAAATCTTGCGCCGGGTCACATTACTCTTGATGGTGGGCTGTGGCTTTGCCTGGTTGGGGCCCGCGCTCGCGGCTCGCCCCCGGTTTCGCCTGAATTTCCAGTTGGGCGCCCTGCTGCTGTTGGGCCTGGGGCTGGCTTTGACGTTGGCGGTGATGGTGGCTCAACTGCTGGTTGACCCGCGCGCCTACACGCTCACTGGGCGCTACTTGTTTCCGTTTATCTCCGCCTTTGGGATCCTGGCGGTCTGGGGTTGGCAGGCCTGGTGGCCGGCCCGCTGGAAGGTGCCCGGCATTCTGCTGGGGTTGATCTTGCTGGCCGCGCTCGATTTTACAGCCCTTGCGCTGACGATGGCCCCGTTTTTCTACTCGTAAACCATGCCCTGGCTGCATCGTTGTCGCTGGAGGCTGTTGGCCGCCATCGCTGTGATCCTGGTGGCCATTGCAGTCGGCTGGTCGCGCATGGCGCTCTTCCGTGTCAACCAGAAGTTGTTCGACGACAAAGTTGCCTCGGCCAGCAATGCCGCATCGATTGAGCAGACGTTCGCCAGCCACTTTCCCGGCCTGTCGACCATGGTGTTCGAGTTGGTCGAGCCGTTTCCGCCGGGCGATCAGCCGGTCAGCTTGCGGCTGGTCGATTTGTCGCCGGGGGAAAGCCAAACACTGGCGCTGAGCGGTCCGCTGAGCCAGTTCCAGGCCAAGGGAGAGCTGCGCTTCTCATTTGCGCCGTTGGACGATTCGGCTGGGCGCCCATATCGCCTGATCATCACGACCCAGGGCGCCGTTCCACTGCGGCTGCGCGCCCACCATCTCGACGCTTACCCCGCCGGCGAGCTGGCGGGCGGGGGGGACCTCATGTTTGATGTTCGCTACAATGGCCGTGTCGCGCCGTCTGTGCTCGCCTTATTGCCGCGCCTGGCCGAGAACAAGCCGGGCCTGTTTGGGCAGCCGTGGCTGTACGTCGTGCTTGGCCTGGCCTATGGATTGATCTTGCTGATGGTGCTGATCCGTCTTGCGCCTGGCGGGCCAGTCAGCCGGGGTGAGCCCGCCGCGCCAGAGCCCGACACGCCCCGGGTGCCATAGGCGGGCCGTCACCGGCTCCGGTGCGAGTAGACCTCAGGGCCGCCAGCGGCGCCCGGCGGTAGGGGCATTTCAGTGCGGGGGCAAGCGTGCCATGCGCCACTCCGCTCCCCCCTCGCCTGGCCGCGCCCTTGTCTCTCGCGGCCGGGAGATGGCTGCGGGCATATGCGTTAACTTGACAACTCGCTGCCCGCAATTGACGCAAATCGCGGCGATGGGGCTGCCGCCAATCGCGCTTGCAAGGCGCTCCCACATTAAACCAGTATGGTTGATTATTGTGGGAGCGCACCTGCCCTATTGGGTCATCTGAGAGCGGCGTAGCGAACGCCGCTCAATAGTGTCAAAGTCAACTGGACAAGGGCCATTGCGGCAAGCCAACGCCATTCCCGGATGACCCACTAGGAATTCACCGTCGTTCTTCGTGGGTAGGGGCGAAGCATCCGCGCTCGATGGTTTGGCTCAACAAGCCTCCGGTCGCGGCTGCTTCGCCCCTACCCACTGCCCGACGCCACATTATGTCCGTACACTTCTCCCCAAACCCAGTGCCACTTCTCGCGAAGCGGCCAATTTCCCCGTAAAAACCACTTGTGCCGCTTGTGCCACTTCAAAACAGGGTAGTAGGGAGGTTCCTTAACAAGCTAGTGGGTCATCCGCGAATGGCGGTGGCTCGCCGCTGCGAACAATGCCTCGAGGGCTAGGGCACTTTCGAGCCTGTTCGCTACGTCACTATCAGACGACCCACTAGCTCTTTTGGGGTTGCAGGCGCGATCCCTCCGGGTGCTTCAGGCGGTTTGGGCATTAATCGGGCCCGACCGCATTTAAGTTAACGCTTATGGGGGCTGGGGGTGAGGCGGCGGCCCGGCTTCGATCCTGGTCAGATTTCCTGTGGTATGCTAACCCGCTGGCGCTCCAAGGCTATGAAACTCATCATTCAGATCCCGTGTTACAACGAGGAGCAGACGCTGGCCGTGACCGTGGGCGCCTTGCCACAATCATTGCCGGGCATTGACTGCATCGAAGTCATAGTAATCGATGACGGCAGCGCCGACCAGACGGTGGCCGTCGCCCGCGCCGCCGGGGTGCGCCACATCGTCGCCTTGCCGCGTCACGTGGGATTGGCCATGGCATTTTCGGCCGGCCTGGAGGCGGCGCTGCGGCAGGGCGCCGATATCATCGTCAACACGGATGCGGACAACCAGTACCGGGGCGAAGATATTGCCCGCCTGATCGAACCAATTGTGGCGGGACGCGCCCACATAACGATCGGTGATCGCGGCGT
>JAYTFQ010000467.1:0-7982 GCA_043734225.1 Anaerolineales bacterium
ATATCTGGAGCGATCCGCAAATTCGCCTCGTTGGCCAAAGTCGCTGGCATAGAATAGGTCACATTGGGCATGCGTGATAGGAAAGCGGGAAATGTAAAAGGTGGGAACGAGGAGTTGGTGTTGCGGCGGGATCCGCTCCAATTCAGCCTCAGCCAACAGATAACTGAACAGTGGATTGTCAAACCCGGGTTTGAAGCGCCGTTCATCCCATGTCATATCCTCGGTTACCGAGTAGGCCTCCTCTCGAGCGGTTCGGCGATATTTCTCCGCAAGGCTGTCCAGCAGGCGTCGTTCCTTTTGGTCGACGCTGTTCAGGTCAAATTCAACTGTAAGTTGAGCTCGGATAATCTGCCGCTGCTCATCGGATAGGCCGACGAGAAAAGGACCAGCCGGGATTTCCACCCAATCCAGTTCTAATTTCATGGTCCCAGTATAAGACCTCGTTTGCTCGTCACCAAATACGCCCTTTGCCTCTCTCGTGATCGCGACAAACGTGCTGGCGAAACCGAACAAAAAACCGGGGCTCCAGTGGAGCCCCGGTTTTGCTATCGCAATACGTCGCTGTTACGCCGTCACCGGCTTGTTCCGGCGCAGCCGCCGCGCCAACAGCCGCAGTACCACGAACAGCGGCAGGCCAATGACCAGCGCCAGCGGCAGGATGTACAGCCCTACCCAGATGGCGCCAGTCGCCAAACCCTGGAAGGCGTGCAGCAGCGACTCCAGCGCGTCCTTGGCCACGCCCTGCGGCTGCCAGCCGCCCACTTCAATCGGCTGATTCAGCGCGTCCGGCAGCAGGTCCATGCTGATAGCCGACATCGACGCCGACTCATCGTAATACTGGATCTGGCCCTTCAGCTGCTCCACCTGCTGGCGCACCTGGGTCAGCTGGTTGAAGACCGCCATCACGTCTTCGGTCTTGGTGGCGGCGTTCATAATCTCGGTCAGCTTGGCCTCGGCCGCCTCGGCGTTGCGCAGTTGGCTTTTCAGATCGGTGTATTGCGCGGTCACGTCCTGGCCGGTCACGCTGACGTTCTTCACTTCCACCGCCATGGCCCGAATTTGGCTCAGCGCCGAGTCAAGCTGGGCGCTGGGCACGCGCACCGTCAGGCTGGCCTGCATAATCTTGTTGCCGTGCGCGTCCACCGAGGCTTGGGCCGTGTTTGAGCTGACCACGAACCCGCTCATCCCGGTCGCCAGCGTGGTGATGCGCTGCGCCGCGTCGCTGGGGTCGCTGACCACCAGCGACAGGCTGGCGGTTTTGACCACGATTCGGTCGGTGGCCGCCGGCGCGCCGTTTGGCGCCCCACTTTTCACGGCCTGATCGGCCACCGCCGGCCCGCCCCCGCCCTGGCCGGGCGGCAGGCCGGCAAAGCTGTCGACGTTGCTGGCGGTGGTGCCGGCGCCATCGCCGCCGACCGGCACAACGGAATGCGGTGCGGATGTGGCCTGCGAGGCACAGGCGGCCAATGCCAGGCTGAGGATCAAGCTAATCAATGCCAGACGGCGAGTGCTCATGGTCTTCTCCTTCGCGATGTGCGCTGCTATATAAGCAGAACGCCAAGCAGCGCGGAGAAGTTCCAGAACTGCTGGCTCCCTTCCCCTTCGCGAAGCACCCTTTAGGGCTCCTGCCCCGCGCCGTTGACATTCGCGGTCAGGAGAGCTGAAGGGCCCGGGATGGGGTGAGGCTCACCAGCCGTAGCTCAGCCGGGCCGCCAGCCGCTCGGGCAGCCCGGCGGTGCGCAGGCGCGCCTGGGTGAGCGCGATGTTGTACGGCGCGCGCCGATAGTGCCAGATTTCATCTTCCAGGTCGAGCAGGGCGTAGGCGGCGTCGGGGTTGTTGTCGCGCGGCTGCCCGACGCTGCCGGGGTTGATGATCAGACTCTGCAGTTCCAGCGGGCGCGGGGCCTGGTAATCCGGCTCTTCCAGCAGCACATCGCCCTCTGCGTCGAGCTGGTGAAAGATCACCGGCTGGTGGGTGTGGCCCACCAGGCAGTAGGGCGTGGTAAGGTATGGAAAATTGCGATAGGCGATGTCGGTATCGAGGATATATTCCCACACCGGCTGGCGCGGCGAGGCGTGCACCAGGGTGAAGTTTTGCCACACGCACTCGGGCGACAGCGAGCGCAGATATTCCAGCGAGGTGGGCGTGATGGCGGCCTGGGTCCAGTTGATCGCCGCACGCGCGTCGCCGTTGAACACCCGCAGGTCAATGTCGCCCCGCACTGCCTGGTCGTGGTTGCCCAGCAGGCAGATCAGCCCCGGCAGGGCACGCACGCGCGCCACACATTCGTTTGGGTTGGGGCCATACCCGACCAGATCCCCCAGGCACCAGGCTGCATCAAACGGACCCGCATCAGCCAGAATCGCCTCCAGCGCCACGATGTTGGCATGGATGTCAGAAATTATCAATATACGCATGTATAAAGTGTATCTCGCTCCAAGTGGTGCGGCGAATGATAGCAGGTTAAGTTAGCAAGTCAAAGGTATAATGCCACCGGCATGCCGATCCTCGATGAACACTCGCTGGATTTTTGGAGCCATTCCCCCGAACAAACGACCCGGTTTGGCGCGCGGTTGGGCGAGTTGCTGCTCCCCGGCGACCTGCTCACCATCAGCGGCGAGCTGGGCGCGGGCAAGACCACGTTTATCAGCGGGCTGGGGCGCGGCTGGGGCACGGCGGATCAGGTGACCAGCCCGACCTTCGTCCTGGTCAACGACTATCGCCGCCCGGATGGCCAGCATTTGTGGCACCTGGATTGTTATCGGCTCAACACCGGCGCCGAGGCCGTGGCCTTTGGCTTCGACGATCTGCTGGCTTCTGGCGGGATCATGGTCATCGAATGGCCGGAGCGCATCGAGTCGGTGCTGCCCGCCGAGCGGTTGCGCCTGGCCATGCGCTGGGAAGATGAAACGCGCCGCGGCCTGCGCCTGGAGGCCGCCGGCGTCCGCGCCCAGGCCTTGCTGGACCAATTCCGGCGCTCGGCGTTTGGCAATTGAGTAGACTACGATGCTGCTTGCTCTCGACACTGCCACCCGCCTGATCTCCATTGCCCTGCACGACGGCCAGAACCTGGCGGCCGAGTCCACCTGGCAGTCCGGCGCCTATCACACCGTGGAGCTGGCGCCGCAGGTGGCGCTGCTGCTGCGTCGGGCCGGCCTGGAGCCGGGCCAGTTGCGCGGCGTGGCCGTCGCTATTGGGCCCGGCTCGTATACCGGGCTGCGTATCGGCCTGGGCTTCGCCAAGGGGCTGTCCCTGGCCAACAACCTGCCATTGCTGGGCGTGCCCACGCTCGATATTCTCATGCGCGCCCAGCCGCCGCGGGCCGAGCACGCCCTGGCGCTGCTGCAGGCTGGCCGCGGGCGTGTCTCCGTTGGGCCGTATCAATGGTCGGCCCGCGCGTTTCGCTGGCAGGCCGCTGGCGAGGTGCGCGTGCTCGATTGGCCCAGCCTGGCGCAGGAGTTGCTCGTCGCCACGACCCCCACGTATGTCGTCGGTGAAATTGACGCCGCCGGCGCCGAGCTGCTGCGCCCGCTGCGCGGCCGGGTGCTGCTGGCCTCGCCCGCGCTGGGCTTGCGCCGGGCCGGCTTTCTGGCCGAGTTGGGTTGGGAGCGGTTGCGCGCCGGGCCCGATGATGCCAGCCGTCTGGCGCCCGCTTACGGCGGGCAGTTGCAAGGTGCCGTGCCGCCTGCGGGTGCCGCGCTGCCCGCTCCCCCGCCCTTGCCAGGGGCGCTGCCGGCCGTCGCCCCCGCGCCCGAGCCAACGCCGCCATTGGGTGAGTCACCCGCCGCCGCTGCGCCAGCGCCCGCTTCCACCCATGGCGAGTAACGGCCCGGTCGAAGTCGTGCCGATGACCGTTGACGATATTCCGCGCGTGCTGGAAATTGATCAACTCTCATTCCCGCTGCCGTGGAGCGCCACCTCCTACCGCTACGAGTTGACCCAGAACCCCAACTCGCACTTCTGGGTGGCAGTGGCCGGCAGCGCGGCGCCCCAGCCGGCCGCCGGCGCGCCCAACGGCAGTGACGCGCCCCGGCCCAGCCGCGTGCTGGATTGGCTGGCGCCCAGCCGTTGGTTGGGCCTGGCGCGCCCGGCCGAGCCGGCGCCGCCCGCGCGCAGCGTGGTCGGTTACAGTGGCTTCTGGTTCATCATTGATGAGGCCCACATCAGCACCATCGCCGTCCATCCCGATTGGCGCGGTCAGCGCGGGGGTGAGCAGCTATTTATATCGTTGCTGGAGCATGCGCTGCGGCTGGGGGCGGTGACGGCCACGTTGGAGGTGCGCGTGACCAATGATCGCGCTCAAAACCTGTATCGAAAATATCATTTTGAGGTTGTCGGGCGGCGCAAACATTACTATCGCGACAACGGCGAAGACGCGCTGCTGATGACGGCCGAGCTGGGCGGCGACTATCCCCAGGACATGCGCCGGCTGTTCGCGCAAAATGCGGCCGGCCGCGGCCAGAGCGGGGAAAGCCAATGAAAATTCTAATCACGGGCGGGGCGGGTTTTATCGGCAGCAACCTGGCGGCGCACTTTGCCGGGCTGGGCCACCAGGTGACCATCTTTGACAATTTCTCTCGGCGCGGTTCGCAGTCGAACCTGGCCTGGCTCAAATCGCTGCCCAACGAGTTGGCCGTGATCCAGGGCGATGTGCGCGCGCCGGAAGCCATCACCAGCGCCGCCCGCGACCAGGACGCCATCTTTCACCTGGCCGGCCAGGTGGCGGTGACCACCTCGGTGACGGACCCGCGCAACGATTTTGAGAACAACGCCATCGGCACCTTCAACACCCTGGAAGCCGCGCGCGCCAGCGGCCGAAACCCGATCTTCATCTTCACCTCCACTAACAAGGTCTATGGCGGCATGGAGGAGGCGCATGTGGTGGAGCTGCCCACGCGCTACGGCTTCGCCGACCTGCCCAACGGCGTGCCGGAGAGTTGGCCGCTGGATTTCCATTCGCCCTACGGCTGGAGTAAGGGCGCCGGCGACCAATATGTGCGCGACTACCACCGCATCTACGGCTTGCCGACCGTGGTCTTTCGCCAGAGCGCCATCTACGGGCCGCGCCAGTTCGGCATCGAAGACCAGGGCTGGCTGGCGTTCTTCTCCATTTGCGCCGCCACCAGCCGGCCGTTCACCATCTACGGCGACGGCAAACAAGTGCGCGACCTGCTCTACATTGACGACCTGGCGCGCGCATTCGAGGCGGCTGTGACCCACATCGACCGGGCCGCCGGAAGGGTGTATAACATCGGCGGCGGCCAGGCGCGCACCCTCTCGGTGTGGGCCGAAACCCGGCCCATCCTGGAAAGGCTGGCCGGCAAGTCGCTGGAAGTGCGCCTGGGCGATTGGCGGCCCGGCGACCAGCGCATCTACGTCAGCGACATTGCCCGCGCCGAGGCTGAGCTGGGCTGGGCGCCGCGCGTCTCGCCCGAAGACGGTCTGGGCCGCCTGTGGGGCTGGATCCAGGCCAACAGACAGTTGTTCGAGTAAATTTTCAGGAGGGTTCGCTGACATGGCGCTGATACAGTTCACCCGCAATCACAACGACCAGAGCACCGACCGCGGTTTTCAGTTTGAGTTTTACTGCGACCGCTGTGGCAACGGCTTCCAGACCGAGTTTCAGGCCGACGCCACCGGCAACATCGCCAACGCGCTCGACACCGCCAGCAGCCTGTTCGGCGGCATCTTCAGCAGCGCCGCCAACGTCGCCCACGGCGCGCACACCGCTGCCTGGCAAAAGGCGCACGACGGCGCTTACGCCCGCGCCGTGGCCGAGGCTCAGCCGCACTTTCACAAGTGCAAGCGCTGCGGCCACTGGGTGGACGAAGACTGCTGGAACCCCGCGCGCGGGCTGTGCAAAGACTGCGCCCCGGACCTGGAAGAAGAATTCTCGGTGGCCCAGGTGCGGGCCGCCGTGGACGACGCCAACGAAAAGGCCGCCCAGGTGGACTACGTCTCGGCCGATAAATTCAAGGAAACCATCGTGGCCGCCTGCCCGCACTGCGGGGCCAAGGCTGGCGGCGGCAAGTTCTGCGCCGAGTGCGGCCAGCCGCTGTCAGCCAAAAAGTTTTGCGGCGCGTGCGGCAAAGAAGTCAAAGCCGGCGTCAAGTTCTGCCCCGAGTGCGGCGCCAAGCAGGCCTAGCCATGAGCGCTGAAACCGATCTGGCTCAGGTGGCGGGCGAGGTGAAGGCCTGCATCCGGTGCAAGCTGCACCAGAGCGCTAAGCAGGGCGTGCCTGGCGAGGGCCCGGCTCAAGCCGAAATCATGTTCATCGGCGAAGGGCCCGGCTTCTATGAAGACCAGCAGGGCAAGCCCTTCGTCGGGCCGTCGGGCAAATTTCTGGAAGAGCTGCTGGCCAGCATCAACCTCAAGCGCCAGGATGTGTTTATCACCAACGTGGTCAAACACCGCCCGCCCGAGAACCGCGACCCCGAGCCGGACGAGATCGCCGCTTGCGCCGGTTTTCTCGACCGGCAGATTGCCGCCTTGCAGCCCAAGGTCATTGTCACGCTCGGCCGTTTTTCCATGGCGCGCTATTTCCCCAACGCCAGGATCACCGCCATCCACGGCCAGGCGCGCACCGTCGACGGGCGGGTGATAGTCGCCATGTATCACCCGGCCGCCGGCCTGCGGCTGGAATCGACGCGCCAGGCCCTGATCGAAGATTTCAAAAAGCTGCCCCAGTTGATTGCCAAAGCTCACGCGCAACAAGACGCCGCGCCGCCGCCCGAACCCGAGGACAAAGGTCCGGCGCAACTGTCGTTGTTTTGATGCCGCCCGGTTCGCCTCCGCTCCCTCCCGCAGCGGTCGAAGATCCCCAAGCGAAGCGCAGGGGAGTGGAGGGCCGGGGTGAGGGCGAGCTTCCGGCCCTACTTCCCTCCTCGCGCGTCCGTCTCGCTGGTTCTCGGCTTTTGGACTTGTTCATCACGCTGTCGTTGTTCGCGGCGGCCTGCAGCCCTGCGGTGCCCGCGACTGCCAGTGCAATCCCAACGGCCAGCGTCACAGCTATAACTCTGGACACCAGCACCGCCACGCCCGGCCTAACCCTGGACCCCGCTGCCTCGCCGCTCCCCAGCGCGGCTGCCTCCCTCACCCCTTCCAGCACGCCCGACCCGTCCGGCACCCCCGCTGCCAGGCCGACTGGCACGCGTTCAAGCGCGCCCTCACCCACGCCAGCGGGCACGCCAGCAGGCGCGCCCACCCCCTGCCTTCAGACCCAAGGCCAGTTCACCCTGGTGGACGTCCCCTCGCGCGTCCTGGGCTACGACATCATCACCCGCATTTACTTGCCCCCCTGCTACGGCGCTTCCAGCGCCGCATACCCGGTGCTGTATCTGATCCATGGGCTTAACTATTTGGAAGACCAATGGCAGCGGCTGGGGGTTGGCACGGCCGCCGATCAACTGATTGCCTCGGGCGAGATTGTCCCTCTGATCATTGTGCTGCCGCGGGATCAGGGCGATGACCGGCTGGACCCGGCCTTTGTGTCCGATCTGTTGCCGTATATCGACGGTCACTATCGCACCCTGGCCTCGCCCGGTTACCGCGCCATCGGCGGCATGTCACGCGGCGGGGGCTGGTCCATCCATCTGGGAATGCGCTATCCACAGTTGTTTGGCCGAGTGGGGGCGCACAGCCCGGCCATCTTTTACGGCGACGAGATCAATGTGCTCAACTATATCCGCGCCGCCGCCAAGAGCGGCCGGGCGCCGGCGCTATATATCGACGTTGGCGACAGTGACCCCCAAAACCGCAGCGCCGTCTGGCTGGACCAGATGCTGACGGCCTATCGCCTGGCGCACAGCTACGTGGTGAAGCCGGGCGGGCACGATGAGAAGTATTGGGGCGCGCATGTGGACGACTACCTGCGTTTTTATGCCGCTGTTTGGCGTTGAATAGATACCCACACACGGAGGGCCGGCCCCCCGTGTGTGGGTTCTTCGTATTTGCCCAACTGTCTTAAATTGCAGGCCGAATT
>JAYTFQ010000468.1:0-1898 GCA_043734225.1 Anaerolineales bacterium
GCACAGGCACAGCCAGCGGGCGTGGCGCTCGGCCTGGCGCAGCCCGGCCGCCAGCGCCATGTAGCCCAGCGCTAGCGCCGTCCAGCTCACGGCCACCCAGCCCACCACCGGGCCGATGGCGGGGGCCAAGGCCGCGTCGGTCAACAGGCGCGCCACTGCCGCGGTGAACGGCACCACGAACAGCGCCGCTGCCGCGAAAGTGAACCGGCCGCGCTGGAAGAGCCGCGCCCAACCGGCCAGCACGCCGGCCAACAGCGCCAGGCCGATGACCGCCGCCCACAGATCGGTGAACAAGGTGACCAGGCCAAAGGCCAACGCGGCCAGCGCCAGCAGCCCGGCCGCGCCATACCAGGCCAGGCGCACAGCGCGCTTGAGCGCGGCGCGCGCCCGCCAGCGGCCCATCGCCGAGTAGCCGGCGGCCAGCCCAGCGCCCGCCCCGGCCAGCCAGGCGGTGGGCACGGCCAGCGCATTCAGCGTGGCGCCCCCCGCCAGCAGAGAGCTGCCCACCGCGGCAAACTCGGCCAGCTCATAATTGAAGCGCCAGGCCAGCCCGGCATAGCCCGCGGCCACCAGCGCCAGCGTGGCCGCCAGCCCCCAGGCCGAAGGCGACCGGGCGAAGGCCGCCAGCGCCAGCGCCAGAAAGACGGACACCGGCAGCGCCAATTGCGACGAGTATCGCGCCGGCCGGCCCAGCTCCGGCCAGCGGCCGCCGCGATCCTTGAGCGCGCCGGCCACGGCCACCGTGCCCGCCCCAACCGCCGCGCCTGCCGCCAGCCACCATTCCGGCGTCAGGCGCAGGGCCACGGCCAGCGCCACGCCCACGTTGCCGGCGCCGATGAGCGTCAGATAACCAAAGAACTCGCCGCGCGCCCGGTACAGGGTGAACAGATATAGCGCGGCGCACACCAGCGACGCGCCCAGCCAGTAGACCGGCAGCTCGATGACGCGGCTGAGGCCGCCCAACTGGTAAACGGCGGCCAGGTCCACCGCCACCAGCAGCGCCCCAATGCCGGTGAACACGCTGCCGGCCACCGGGATCTTCAGCCGGCGCAGGACGAACCCGCCGGCATAGAACGTCAGCGGCACCGCCGCCACAAAGCCAATTTGCAGCCAGGCGGGGAAGCTGGTCCAGAAACGCACCACCAGCACCACGGCGGAGGCCACAATCATCAGCGCGCCCAGATACAGCAGGCCGCGCAGCAGCGCGCCGGAGACCACCAATTGCCAACTGCGCTCCCAGACCTTGCCCCAATCGATGGGCGGGCGCGGGGGCGCCACAGGCTGCGGGGGAGCAGGCGGGCGCTGAGGGGCGGGGGTGGGCGGGTGGGCGGCGGGCAGGGGCGCCGCGACACGCAGCGGGGCCGCGAAGACCGGCGGGGGGGCTGGTGGTTGCTGGGGGTCGGGGGTGGGCGAGTTGGCGACGGGCAGCGGCAGGGCCGCGACCACCGGCGAGGCCGTGGGTTGGACGGTGGGCACGGGCTGCGCGACGGGCGCTGTTAAATGGCGCGCCGTCAGTACCTGGCGGCGGTTTTGGAGAAAGCTGGTCAAACGCACCCGGTCGGCGGGCTGGATCGCCGCGGACCATTGGCCGCTGGCCATGCTGTTCACGGCATACCGGATCACGTCGGGCTCATCGGGCGGCTGGTCGGGGGCGGCGCGACCGGCCAGCTCAGCGCGCAGATCCTGGCCCTGGCTGGTCAACAGCCGCCGCAAACCGGTGGCCGAAGCGCGGTCCAGCACATTCACCCCCTCCCAGGTATTGAGCAGATTCAGCGTCTGGCTGACCAGGGCCAGGTCGTGCGCCACCTGGTCGGCTGTCCGCGCGGGCTCGGCCGGCGCCGTCACTGCCGTCACTACCGGCGCCGCCGCCACCACCGCCGGCGCCCGCGGCGCGGGGC
>JAYTFQ010000469.1:0-11118 GCA_043734225.1 Anaerolineales bacterium
CGACCGCGGGCCAGTTGATCAATGAGATCGGCAATGCCCGCGTGTGGGGCGGCATGCACTTCCGCTTCGCGGTCAACGCCGGCGTGCGGCTCGGCCTGCGCGTCGCGCGCTGGTCCCTGCAGCACTACTTCCAGCCCACCTACGACGACTAATCCCTTCCAGTGCGCGGCGCGCCGGCTTGCTCACCGGCGCGCCGCGACAGTGAACTACCCGGCCAACCATTTGGCCGGCGGGCCGCAGCAGTACACCGGCCGCATCCAGGGGGATGCGGCCGGTCTGTTTGTGCCTGGCCCATGTTGCTTTCAGTTAGATTAGCCGTCGATGAGCGCCTCGGCTACAGCTTGTTCGATTGTCATCACCTGCCCCTCCGCCCAGGCCGCGTCAAACGCCTCCGCGCCCAGTTGTTCACGGGCCTCGGCCATCAGTCGTTCGCGGGTGGCGCGGCTGGCCGGCGCCGGTCGCGAGCCAATGGCCTGGCGCACGGCCTCGGCCGCGCCCCACAAGCGGGCGGCGCGTTCGGGCTCTTCATTCAATACGGCGACGCCTCCCAGGCCGGCGAGGCACCAAGCCATGCCGTACATGGCACCCAGCGGGTCGCGGAACAGAATCAGGGCCTGCTGCAAGTGTTTCCTAGCTCGCGCCGCGTCGTCCTGAGCCAGCGCGGTTTCTCCCAAGCTCTGATTAGCCTCAGCCACGCCTACGGTGTGTTGACCGGGTTGGTTGAACTCGCGTAAACATTCTTCGTGTAGTTGCCGGGCGCGCTCAAAATCTCCGTCGATTTGGGCGACATGCCCCAAGTGGTTGAGCGCCCAGCCGAACGCATTCGTATCCCCTAATTGGCGCGACAGTGCCAGGCTCTCCTCCAGCAGTGCCTTCGCCCCAGCAGAATCACCTTGCATGACCAGGACCTGTCCGAGCGTATTGAGCACTATGACAATCCCGCTTTGATCGCCGAGTTCGCGGAAGAGCCCCAGGCTCTCCTCCAATTGCAAGCCCGCTGTGACCACGTCACCTTGCTCGCGCGCAAGCCAGCCCAGCCGCTCGAGCACCATCGCGCTCGCCCGGCGATCTTCCAGTTCCCGGGTTAGCCTTAATGCGTGGGCCAAGTGGACCTCAGCGGTGCGATACTCGCCTGTAATCGTGAGAAGGTTCCCGAGCGTGTTCAAAAGCTCCGTCAAAGACTCCGGGTGTTGTTCCGCAGCCCGGCTGACGAGCGCGTCCTCCAGCCACTTGCGGGCGTCACTCAGATACCCTTTGGACCACCAGAGTCCCGTTACGCGGCTGACCACGACCAGCGAAATTCCCTCGCTGTCCGTCGCTGATTGGCCCCACGCTAGAGCCGCCAACAGATTCTCATGCTCGGTGTCCATGCGATCAAGGATTTCTTGGCTCAGGTTCTCGAGTGGCACGTCCGGCTGCGTGTGCGCCAGATAGTATCGTGCGTGCCTCCGTTGCGCCTGGTCGGCCTCGCCGCTGGCATCCAGCTTCGCCCGCGCATATTGTCGGATGGTTTCCAACAAGTGAAAACGCGTCCCTTCATCCGGCTGGCGCACGGCGATAACCAGTGATTTGTTCACTAACTGGGTCAGCAAATCAAGCGTGTCCGGCAATTCCCTGGCCGGCTCCCCCGACTGTTCCCAATTACAAACCGCCTCAGCCGCTTCGAGCGTCCAGCTACCCGCAAACACCGACAGCCGCCGCAACACAATTCGCTCGGGCTCTGATAGGAGGTCGTGGCTCCAATCGATCAACGCGCCGAGGGTTTGGTGTCGCGGCAGGGCGGTGCGACTGCCACCCGTCAGCAGCTGAAACCGGTCTTCCAACCGTTCGGCAATCTGCTCGACTTTGAGCAGTTTGATGCGGGCAGCAGCCAGCTCGATCGCCAGCGGAATGCCGTCGAGTTGATGGCAAACTTGGGCCACGGCAGATGCATTTACCTGGGTCAGTCGGAAGCCGGGCAGTACCGCCTGGGCCCGGTCGACAAACAACCGCACCGCTTCGTATTGGCTGATTGTTTCTAGTGGAGGTAGGTGATGAGGATCCGGTGATAACAGAGGCGGAATAGTGAACGATTGCTCGCCCGAAACTTGTAAGGCTTCGCGACTCGTGGCGAGGAGACGCAGATCAGGGGATGCTTGCAACATTGCCTCGGCCAGTTGGGCGCAGGCCAGTATCAAATGTTCGCAGTTATCCACCACCAGCAATGCAGTTTTATGACGCAAATAGTCGGTCAATGTTGCCAGGATTGGGCGGCCGGCCTCTTCCCGGACGCCCAGTTTAGCGGCTACTGTCTGAGGCACGAGGACCGGGTCGGCCAGCGGGGTCAGTTCGACCAACCACATGCCATCGGGGTAATCATCAAGCAATCCCGCGGCCACTTGCAGCGCCAGTCGGGTTTTGCCCGCGCCGCCAGGGCCGGTGAGCGTTACCAAGCGCGCGGTCGCGAGCAAATGCCTGATCTCTTCAATCTCTTGTTCGCGGCCGATGAAGCTGGTCAGTTGCAGCGGCAGGTTGTGGCGCGGGGAGGGGGCGTGTTCGGCAGGGGCCGGGGCCATGCCTGGCGCGGCAAAGGGGTCGCCCCGGGCAAAGCGCAGGAAGTCGGCCCGCTCGCCAGCCGGCACGTTCAAGACCTCGGCCAAGCGCTCGGCAATCTGCTTCGAAGGGCGGCGCTCTTCCGCCTCCAGCTTGCGCAGGGTGATGGCCGAGCAGCCCACCTGGCGGGCCAACTCTTCCTGGGTCAGGTCCAGCGCGCGGCGGTGCTGGCGCAGCCAATCGCCAAACGAACGTTCGGCGCTCATGAATTCATTAGCGCTTCTGCCACCGCTTGCTCCAGCGTCAGCGCCTGCCCTTCTGCCCAGGCGGCGTCGAATGCCGCATCACCCAACTCGTCACGCGCGGCGGCCATCAGTCGTTCGCGTGTGGCCCGCGCTGCCGGCGCCGGGCGTGAGCCAATGGCCTTGCGCAAGCTCTCGGCCGCCCCCCACAGCCGGGCGGCACGTTCGGGTTCCTCGTCCAGGGCGGCGGCGCCGGCCAGGCCAGCCAGGCACCAGCACATTTTGGCGCGATCCCCGAGCTCACGAAACGCCACCAAAGACGCGCGCAAATGGGCGGCGGCGTGCTCACAATCATTCTGCGCCAGCGCGGTCTCGCCCAACCCTTCCTGCGCCCAGGCCAGGCCGGTAAAGCGCGGTCCGACCTTTTGGAAATTCATTAAGCTTTCGGCGTGCAGCCGCCGTGCCAGCCCGTAATCACCTTGGAGTTGCGCCAAATGCCCCAGGTGATTGAGCGTCCAGCCGATATCGTTGGCGTCGTCGGCCTCGCGGCTCAAGCGCAACGCCTCGGCCAGCAGCGGCGCGGCCATGGCGGCGTCTTCCTGCATGACGGCTACCTCGCCGAGCGAGTTTAGCGTACTGCTCCGGGCGCCACTGGGTGCGGCTGGCGCCAGGCCGGCCAGGCATTGTTCAAACAAGCGTCGGGCGGTCGGGGCGTCGCCGCGCTCACGCGCCAGTATGCCAAGCCAAAACAGAATCCTGGGTTCATCCGACGCGATCTGAAGCGACTGGAAGAGTCGTTGGCTTTCCAGCAGGTGCGCCTGTGCGGCTGTATAGTCGCTCAGGTTGTGGAGTATATTGCCGAGGGCCATGTGGGCCTTGGCGGCTGATAGGGGATAGTTCGCCGCGCCGGGGTGCGCCAGTGCGGTCTCCAGACGGCGCTGAGCCTCGATCCAATGACCATCCGCCCACCAGAAAAACGACATGTCGTGAGCGAGGCGCAGCCCCAAATCGGCGTCGGCGGGGTTCGATTGAGCCCAGTCCAAGGCTGCCCGAAAATTGTCTTGCTCTAGGGCCAGGGTACGGTCACTCAGATCGCTTTCCGTTATGGCCCCAAAATGGGCCGCCTGGCGCGCCTGCGCTGCCCTAGCCTGGCCGCCTGCCTCTAGTATCTTGTACGCGTACAGCCGGATTGTCTCCAGCATGCGATAGCGCGTCTCATAGCCCAGCGGGCGCTCCGCGACCACCAGCGATTTGTTGACCAACTGCTCCAGCCGGTCAAGCACCTGGCTGGCGCGTAAAACGTCGTCAGAGCAGACCGCGGCCGCCGCTTCCAGGTTCCAGCCGCCTTTGAACACGCTCAGCCGCTGAAGCAATAGCCGCTCGGATACAGGCAGCAGCTCATAGCTCCAATCAATGAGCGCTTGCAGGGTCTGTTGGCGCGGGCGCGCGGTGCGGCTGCCCCCGGTCAAGAGACTGAAGCGGTCGTCGAGACGCGCCACGATCTGCTCGACGCTCAAGACTTTCATGCGCGCCGCCGCCAGCTCGATGGCCAACGGAATGCCGTCGAGTTGTCGGCAGATTTGCGCCACGGCCGCCGCGTTGTCGGGCGTGACCACAAAGCCCGGCAGCGCCGCGGCGGCGCGCTCGACGAACAGCCGGGCGGCTTCATAGCCCGCCAGCGCCTCCACCAACACATTCGGCTGAGCGGCTGGAACCGAAAGAGTCGGCACGACGAACGTGGCCTCGCCGGGAATGTTCATTGATTCGCGGCTGGTCGCCAGAATGTTCAGATGCGGGCAGGCCTGCAGCAGCGCCTGCGCCAGCTCGGCGCTGGCCTGAATCAGGTGCTCGCAGTTGTCCAGAAGCAGCAAGAGCCGTTTGGGCCGCAATCGGCTGATGAGCAGTTCCGCCGGCGACTGTCCCGGTAGCACCCTGACACCCAACACAGCCGCTACCGTGTGCGGCACCAGGGCTGGGTCGGCCAGGGGCGCCAATTCTATCAGCCACACACCATCGGGATACGCCGACTCGTCGGTCAAGGCGGCGGCCACTTGCAGCGCCAGTCGAGTCTTGCCGGAGCCGCCCGCGCCGGTGAGCGTTACCAAGCGCGCGGTCGCGAGCAAATGCCTGATCGCTTCAATCTCTTTTTCGCGGCCGATGAAGCTGGTCAGTTGCAGCGGCAGGTTGTGCTGCGGCGCGGGCGGCGGTGCTGACGTGACGGCGGCGGCCGGAACAGCGGCGGCCGGGTCAGCGGCGGCAATCGTGGCGGGCGCGGCGAAGGGGTCGCCACGCGCGAAGCGCAGGAAGTCGGCTCGCTCGGCGGGCGGTACTTGCAGCACCTCGGCCAACCGCTCGGCAATCTGTTTGGAAGGGCGGCGCTCTTCCGCCTCCAGCTTGCGCAGGGTAATGGCCGAGCAGCCCACCTGGCGGGCCAGCTCTTCCTGGGTCAGGTCCAGCGCGCGGCGATGCTGGCGCAGCCAATCGCCAAACGAACGTTCGGCGCTCATGAATTCATTAGCGCTTCTGCCATCGCTTGCTCCAGGGTCAGCGCCTGCCCTTCTGCCCAGGCGGCGTCGAATGCCGCATCACCCAACTGGTCACGCGCGGCGGCCATCAGTCGTTCGCGTCTGGCCCGCGCCGCCGGCGCGTGCCGGGCGCCAATGGACAGCCGCAACGCTTCGGCCGCGCCCCACAGCCGCACGGCGCGCTCGGGCTCCTCGTCGAGCACGGCGACACCCGCCATACCGGCCAGGCACCAAGAGACGCCAGCGCGATCACCCAGATCTCTAAACACAGCCAGCCCCTCTGCCAGGCGCTGCGCGGCTGGTGTGGCCGCGCCCTGGGCCAGCGCGGTCTCGCCGAGGCCCTGATAGGCCCAGCCGAGGCCCAGGCGCACGGTATGGTCACGGAAGATGGTGAGGCTTTCTTGATGCAGTCGCTCGGCCTCGACGTAATCGCCCTGAAGTTGGGCGATATGTGCAAGATGGTTGAGCACCCAACCGATGTCCAAAGAAGATTGCCGGCCACTGTATCGCTGCTGGGCTTCGATTACCAGCGCGCTGGCGTTGACGGTGTCTTCCTCCATCATGGCCACTTCGCCCAACGTCACAGCCACCCAGGCGATGCCGTCCTCATCCTGGAGCTCCCGGAAGATTGCCAGGGCCGCCTCCAGTTGCCGGCGGGCGGTGGCTGCGTCGTCGTGCTCGCGGGCCAACCAGCCCAGTCCGCCCAGCGCCCAGGCGGCGCCGTTCCGGTCGCCCAGCTCTTGACGGATACGCAAGGCATGGGCAATCTGATCCCGCCCGTTGGTGTAGGCGCCCTGGTAAGCCAGAATGATCCCCAGCGCCTGGAGTGCATTGGCCCGGGCGGCCTGGTCACGAACCCCTTCCGACAGCATCAGTAACCCCTCCAGCCAGGCCTGGGCTTCGCTCCAATGCCCGCGGTGTACGTGGAAATCATGAATAGACGCTGCCAGCCGCAGGCCTAGCTCAAGCTGGTCAGTTTTTGATTGGGCCCAGGCCAGAGCCGCCCGCAAATTATCAAGCTCGGTTTCCATATGATCCAGCCAGGCGCGTCGCGCCGGTCGGTAACTTGGTCCCTTGGCCTCAGCCTGCCCTAAGTAGTATTGCGCGTGCCGCTGGCGTACGAGGTCGGCCTCGCCGGCGGCCAACAATTTGCCCAGTCCATATTGGCGGATCGTTTCCAACAGGCGATAACGCGGGGCGGCGGCGCGTGTTTCCGCGGCCGGCGCCGAGTTGTCTGCCATCACCAGCGACTTATCGATCAAGCGGCCCAGCCGGTCAAACACACTGTCGGAGACGGCCGGAACTTCCGAACAGACGGCCTCGGCCGCCTGAAGGGTCCAGCCGCCCGCGAACACCGACAACTGCCGCCACAGGGCTTGCTCGGGCGCCGTTAACAGGTCATAGCTCCAGTCTACCAACGCCTGCAGCGTTTGGTGCCGTGGCAAGGCTGTGCGGCTGCCGCCGGTTAGCAATAGGAAGCGGTCGTTCAGGCGCTCGGCGATCTGCTCCACAGGCAGCATTCGCAGCCGGGCGGCGGCCAACTCAAGGGCCAATGGCATGCCATCCAACCGGCGACAAATCTGCGCCACAGCAGGCGCATTGTTATCGGTCAGGGCGAAATTCGACACCGGGTTGGCAGCCCGCGCGCTGAACAGCCGCACGGCCTCGTAGTCCATCATGCGCTGCGCTGTCAGCGCCGCCTGCGGCTCAGGCGCGGAAAGCGAGGGCACCACGAGCACCTGCTCGCCGGCCACGCCCAGCATCTCGCGACTGGTTGCAATGATGCATAGCTTTGGGCATTGCCGCAGGACGGCTTCGGCGAACAGCGCACTGGCGCCGATGAGATGCTCGCAATTGTCGAGAACCAGCAAGCTGGTCTTGTCGCGCAGCATATCGGTCAATGTGGCCAGAATGGGCCGGCCCGGCTGTTCTTTCAGGCCCAGTACGGCCGCCACCGTTTGGGGCACAAGCGCTGGCACGCCCAATGGAGCCAACTCCACTAACCACACGCCGTCGGGATAGGCCAGCGTACCCAACAGGCCCGTGGCTACTTGCAGCGCCAGCCGCGTTTTGCCCGCGCCGCCGGGCCCGGAGAGCGTTACCAGCCGCGCCGACGAGAGAAGCCGAGTGACTTCCCCGATCTCCTTTTCGCGGCCGATGAAGCTGGTCAGTTGCAGCGGCAGGTTGTGGCGCGGGGCGGGCGGTTGCTCGTCAGGGGTGGGTGCTTGTACATCGCCGGGCGCGGCAAAGGGGTCGCCACGGGCAAAGCGCAGGAAGTCGGCCCGCTCGCCAGCCGGCACGGTCAGCACCTCGGCCAACCGCTCGGCAATCTGTTTGGAAGGGCGGCGCTCTTCCGCCTCCAGCTTGCGCAGGGTGATGGCCGAGCAGCCCACCTGGCGGGCCAGCTCTTCCTGGGTCAGGTCCAGCGCGCGGCGATGCTGGCGCAGCCAATCGCCAAACGAACGTTCGGTATTTATCGGGCAGATCCCCTGTTTTGGCCCACATCAGCTGAGGGTACAGGTTTCATTTTAGCATCTCTAGAACGCGTTGGCACACGTGTATCGGCAGCGGTATCGGCGCGTGTATCGGCCAGCGTTACCGTGGCCCGGCCTGCCCGAGGTTAGATAGGGCCACGAAAGCAAACCGGAACGGCCCAGCGGACCAAGGAGAATGAGATGAACACGAAGATGAACGAGAACAATAGCAAGACCGGCTCCAGCCCGCGCGGTTGGTTCATGGGCGGTGTCCTGACCATCGCGGCCGTGGCGGCCATCACCTTGGCCGCGCGCAGCGCGCCAGGCAAGGCCGCCGCCGAGCCGGCCGGCGCCCCGCTGGTGGCCCAGAATGCGTCGATGCAGAGCGTGGCCGCCTACCTGGCCGCCCATGAAGGCGACAGCGCCAATGCCATCCAGGCCGTGCCGGATGCTTCAGCCCAGGGCGTGGCGGCTTACCTGACTGCCCACGCCGGCAGCGGCGCCAACGCCATCCAGTCGGTGCCGGATGCTTCAGCCCAGAGTGTGGCCGCCTACATCGCCGCCCATGCCGGCGCCAACGCTGTCCAGTCGGTGCCGGATGCTTCAGCCCAGGGCGTGGCGGCCTACCTGGCCGCCCATGCCGGCAGCAGCGCCAACGCCATCCAGGCGGTGCCGGATGCTTCGGCCCAGGGCGTGGCGGCCTACATTGCCGCCCATGCCGGCAGCGGCGCCAACGCCATCCAGTCGGTGCCGGATGCTTCAGCCCAGGGCGTGGCCGCCTACATTGCCGCCCACAACGGCGCTGGCGCCGACACCATCCAGACCGTGCCGGATGCGAGCACTCAGGGCATCCTGGCCTACCTGCAAGCGCACGCCGGTACGCCCAGCGGCGGCCAGATCGTCCCCGAGGCCGCCACCCAGGGTGTGCTCGATTACTTGCGCGCGCACGGCGTCCAGTAGGGCGGAGTGTAGCCCTCCAGGCAACCGCCGGCAACCGGCCGCATCTCGGGGATGCGGCCGGTTTGTTTTTGTCAGTGTGCGATAATCCCCCTGCTTGCTCACCAGGGGAATTATCCATGCCCGAACCCGCCATCTTCGTCCAAAATTTGCGCAAGGCCTATTCCACCGTGGTCGCGGTGGACGGCGTCAGCCTGGAAGTGCCGCGCGGCCAAATCTTCGGCCTGCTCGGCCCCAACGGCGCCGGCAAAACCACCACCATCCGCATGCTGATGGACATCATCAAGCCCGACTCGGGCGAGGCGCGCGTGCTGGGCCAGGCGCCCGGCGCATCGCGCGCGCGCGTGGGCTATCTGCCCGAGGAGCGCGGGCTGTACCGCACGCTCAAGGTGCTCGATTGTCTGACGTACCTGGGCCAATTGAAAGGCATGCCGCGCGCGGCTGCCCGCCAGCGCGCCCAGCAGCTTTTGGAGCGCGTGGCGCTGAGCGAGTGGGGCAAGCGCAAGGTGGACGAGCTCTCGCGCGGTATGCAGCAAAAAGTGCAGCTCATCGCCAGCATCATCCACGACCCGGAGCTCGTGATCCTGGACGAGCCCTTCCAGGGCCTGGACCCGGTGAACGCCGAGATGGTGCGCGGGCTGATCCGCGACCTGCGCGCCGAGGGCAAGACGGTGGTACTCTCGGCGCACGAGATGAGCCTGGTGGAGATGCTATGCGAGCGCATCGCCCTGATCAATCGCGGCCGGGTGGTGCTGGAGGGCCGGCTGGACGAGATCAAGCAGCGCTTTTCGCCCAACGCCATCGAGATCAGCCCGCCGTTGGCGCTGGAAGGCTGGCCGGGTGTGCTGCAGGTGACCGAGGCCGGCGCCGGCCGCCAGCGGGTGACCCTGGCGCCGGAACTGGCGCCGCGCGAGCTGCTCAAGCAGATTGTGGCGCGCGGCCTGCCGCTGGACCAGTTTGAGCGGGCCAGCGCCACGCTGGATGAAATCTTCATCACGGTGGTGAAGGGAGACGGTGAGCATGCGGCGCGCTAACCTGAGCAGCATCCTGACCATTGCCGGGCACGAGTACGTCATCAACGTGCGCCGGCCGGGCTTCATCTTCTTCACCCTGCTCATTCCGGCGCTGGGCGTCATCACCCTGGTGGTGGCCGGCTTCTTCTCCGGCCAGGCCGCCAGCTTTTTCCAGAGCCAGTTCGGCGGCCTGGGCGGCAGCAGCAAGCCGGTGGGCGTGGTCGATCATTCCGGCCTGTTCGTGCCCATCCCGGCTGCCTATGCCCGCCATTACACCGCCCTGGCCGATGAGGACACCGCCCGCCAGGCGCTGCTGGCCCAGCGCGTGGCCGCCTACCTCGTCATCCCCGCCGACTATCTGGCCAGCGGCAAGGTCAGCAGCTACGCCACCGGCGGCTTCATCGAGTCGGCCTCGTCGGTGGATGAGGCCCAACTGCGCGACTTCCTGGTGCACGGCCTGCTGAACGGCAAGCTGGACCCGGCCCTGGCCCAGCGCGCCGCCAACCCAGCCGATGTGACCCCGGTGACGCTGGACGATAACGGCCGCCCGCGCTCCGGCGCCAGCGCCGCCTCGGCCATCGCCGGCTTCATCATCCCCTACGTGCTCTCCATCCTGCTGGTGGTGTCCATCTTCACCTCGTCCTCCTACCTGCTGCGCAGCGTCAGCGAGGAAAAAGAGACGCGCGTCATCGAGATCATCCTGTCGTCGGTCTCGGCCAGCGAATTGCTCTCCGGCAAGGTGCTGGGCCTGGGGGCGCTGGGCCTGACCCAGGTGGGCGTGTGGCTGCTCTCCACGGTTTTCATCACCGGCGGGCTGGGGGCGCTGGTGGCCGGCGTGGTCATTGCGCTCAGCCCGGTTGTCTTCATCCTGGCCGGGGTCTATTTCCTGCTGGGCTTCTTGCTGTTCGGCACGCTCATGGCGGTGGCCGGCTCGCTGGGCACCAGCCTGCGCGAGAGCCAGCAGGTGGCCGGCATTTTCTCCATCGGCGCCACCGTGCCGCTGTGGTTCAACAGCCTGATCCTGGCCAGCCCCAACGGCGTGGTGGCGCGCGCCCTCAGCTACTTCCCGCTGACCGCGCCCACCACCATGATGCTGCGCCTGCCGCTGACCACTGTGCCGCCGCTGGATATCGCCATCAGCCTGGCGGGTCTGCTCATCGCCATCCCGTTTGTGCTGTGGGGCGGCGCCAAGATCTTCCGCATGGCCCTGCTGCTCACCGGCAAGCGGCCGAACTTGAGGCAGGTGGTGAGGGCGCTGCGCGAGGCGTAACCAGCGGAAACATGACTCACCCCGGATTTAATAATCGGGGTGTTATGTTTTCTAAGCCTGGAAGCCTGGACTAGCCAAAAAGAAGACCGCCTGCTAAGGTTTTGT
>JAYTFQ010000470.1:0-4333 GCA_043734225.1 Anaerolineales bacterium
GAGCTGAGGCTGGGATCGTCGCTGAAGCAATCCAGCAGCACGGCGGGCGCCGCGGCCAGGTTGGCGGGCGGGGCAGCGCGGCGGTGGTACATGGTGGCATAGATGATACCGGCGACGCGATGCTCCAACAGGGACTCGATGGCCTGGCTCTCGATTTCCGGCTGGCCTTCGGTGTTCACCAGCAGCAAAATCTGGCCTCGGGCGCGGGCAGCGTCTTGCGCGCCCTTGATGATGGCGCCGGCGAAGGGCGTGGTGGCGATGACATCGGTGACGAAGCCGACGAAGTTGGAGCGCTGCGTGCGCATGTGGCGGGCGGCGTTGTTGGGGCGGTAATCCAGCGCGCGCACGGCAGTCAGGACGCGCTCGCGCGTGTCGGGCGGGATGCTTTCTCCGGCGGAGTTGTTGATGACGTAGGATACCGTGGCCTGGGACACGCCCGCTTGCCTGGCGACGTCTTTCATGGTGGTGGTGCGGGTCTGCTTGGCTCGTGGCATTTTGTCGTGTACTCAGCGACTTATACGTATCACTGATACGTATAAGTAATATAGTACTGAATCAGAAGCTGTCAATATAGACTTTTAGTTCTATATTTGGTTGGCCTGGGGCGGGCCGGCGAATGGAATTCGCCCGGCGTGTGATCCCACCGGGCCTTGTGTGCCTCCCCGCTCAGCGTTATGCGGGGCTGGGTCGTGACCGCCTGCCCCTTCTGTGTCGCTCACAAGGGTAGGTTTTTCGACCGGGCGCTCTGTGGGCTAAAAGCTGCGCCGGTTATCACCGGCTAAATCGGTTGCATAGACGTTATAGCTGGCGATAGCCAGCGTACCTTCGAAGCCTGGGGTGCACGGCCCCTTCTGTTGGGGCCAAACCCCGGGCGGGGCAAGCTCACGCGGCGTGTTGAGCAGAAAAGCCTACCCTGGTGAGCTTTTGTGTAGGGGGTCGCGGATTCCTCGTTTGGGAATGGGGGTCGGCGCGATACGTTACAATGAACCTGTCTTGCCCCCGGGTTGGCTGTTCCGCCCGCTGCCGGCCCCACTTTCCCTGGGGCCATTGAGGTTGCCGTGTCTGAAGATCCCGCTCCCGCTATTGAAGTATTTGCCGCGCTGGGTTTGAGCCAGCCGTTAATCCAGGCCCTGCTGGATGTGGGCTACGAGTCGCCCACGCCGATCCAGGAGCAAACCATTCCGCTGCTGCTGGCGGGCAGGGATGTGATCGGCCAGGCGCAGACCGGCACCGGCAAGACGGCGGCCTTTGCGCTGCCGATTTTGCAGAAGCTGGATTTAACGGCCGCCGGGCCGCAGGCGCTGGTGCTGACGCCGACGCGCGAGCTCGCGATCCAGGTGGCGGAGGCGGTGCACAGCTATGCCAAGCACCTGGGACGGGCGCGGGCGGTGCCGATCTACGGCGGCGATTCGATCCAGAAGCAGATTGGCCGGCTGCGCTCGGGGGTGCAGGTGGTGGTGGGCACGCCCGGGCGCATCATGGACCATCTGCGGCGCGGCACGCTGGACCTGGACGGGGTGAAGACGATTGTGCTGGACGAGGCGGACGAGATGCTGCGCATGGGGTTCCTGGAAGACGTGGAATGGATCCTGGAGCAGGCGCCGGCCGAGCGGCAGATGGCGTTTTTCTCGGCCACGATGCCGCGCGAGGTGAAGCGGATTGCCGAGCGCTTCTTGCACAACCCGGCCAGCGTGCACATCGAGCACAAGACCATGACGGTGACCACGGTGGCGCAGACCTATCTGCGGGTGCAGGAGAAGATGAAGCTGGACGCGCTGAGCCGGCTGCTGGAGACCGAGGCGGTGCCGGGCGAGGCGGTATTGATTTTCGCGCGCACCAAGCTGCGGGCGGCGGAGCTGGCCGAGCATTTGCAGAGCCGCGGCTACGCGGTGGAGGCGATGCACGGCGACCTGAACCAGCAGCAGCGCGAGAGCGTGCTGCGCCGGCTGCGCGGCGGGCAGATTGAGATTGTGGTGGCCACGGACGTGGCGGCGCGCGGGCTGGACGTGGACACCATCGGGCGGGTGGTGAACTATGACATCCCGCACGACCCGGAGGCATATGTGCACCGGGTGGGACGCACGGCGCGGGCCGGGCGCACGGGCAAGGCGGTGCTGTTTGTGACGCCGCGCGAAGAGCGCATGATGCGCGAGATCGAGCGCTTTACCGGGCAGAAGATGACGGCGGCCAAGGTGCCGAGCGTGGCAGATGTGGCCGCGCGGCGCCAGAAGCAGTTTAAGGACCGGATCGTTAAGGTGATGCTGGACGAAGACCTGGAGCTGTATCTGAGCCTGGTGCAGGAGTTGGCCGACGAGACCGGCCGCGACCTGGCCGAGATCGCGGCGGCGGCGATGAGCCTGGCGCGCGGGGAGAAGCCGCTGGTAGCCGAGGCGGCCGCGGCGATGGAGCCGGTGTCGTCGCGGGTGGATGCCGGGATGGTGCGGCTGTATATCAACGCCGGGCGCAGCAGCGGGGTGCGGCCGGCGGATATCGTGGGGGCGATTGCGAACGAGAGCGGGCTGGCGGGCCGGCTGATTGGGGCGATTGATATTTTCGAGGACTATGCGCTGGCGGATGTGCCCAGCGACAGCCTGGCGCAGGTGCTGGCGAGCATGATGGGGGCGACCATCCGCGGGCGCGAGGCGGGGGTGCGGCCGGCGACGGCGAATGAGGCGGCGGCCCGGCCGCCGGAGCGGACGGGGCACCCGAGCAATGTGTATCAGCGGACCAAGCAGGCGCACGCCGGGGCGAAGACGTACAAGGGGAAGGGGCGGAGGAAGTTTGAGGGGTAGGGGAAGAGCCAACCGAATGAATCCGGCGCTGGTGGCCGTGGCCAGGGGCAGGCCGTGGCCGGTCGTCCCCCTACGGGGACGGTGCCTTTTAATTTTGCTTGTGCAGCCATTCAAATGCGTCGGCGGCGTGGGGCGGCACGGGGCCGTGGCCGGTCGTGAGCGCAGAGCCAACCGAATGAATTCGGCGCTGGTGGCCGTGGCCAGGGGCAGGCCGTGGCCGGTCGTCCCCCTACGGGGACGATGCCTTTTAATTTTGCTTGTGCGGCCATTCAAATGCGTCGGCGCAAGTGTGTGGCGGTGCGCGCCGCGCCGCGCGGGCATGACCATTCAGGGGGACAGTCACAGAGGGCCTCGAGGTGGCATCAATGAGGACTTCGAGGCCATCTCCAAAGGGGCGCTAACCTGTCGCGCGCTACCGGGCTGATATTATCAGGCGAGTGCATGTGCGCCCAGGGTGACAGCCATCTTGCCCGCAAATGAATGTCATGCTGGTGGGCGTAGCGCCCGGCAACACGCAATAATCAGCGTGACATTATGTCCGTCACTAGGACCCCATTTTTACTGCCACACGTTTTTGCGGTTTTTGGCCGAAAAACCACTACTGCCACTACTGCCAGACGAAAACTGACACTCACACCCTGTGGGCGTTACCCTGCCAGGTCGCTGCCCGCAATTGACGCCAATGGCGGCGATGGGGCTGCCGCCAAACGCGCCTGCAACCCCCAAAACGGCTGGGGGCAGGTGCGCTCCCACAATTTACGGCCCAGCCAGTGTTGTGTGGGAGGCACCTGCCCTCACACCCCCGCACTCCCAAACCCCCACACCCCCACACCCCCACACGCCCACACTCGCTCTTACGCATTAATAAGGCCGCGCACGACGGCCCAAACCTGGCCCCACAGGGCAGTCAGCAGGCCGATAAAGAACAGGGCAAAGACCAGGACGATGCCGGAGAGCGAGAGGAACAGGAAGTAGAGCTTGCGGCGGCCGGACCAATCTTTGCTGATGAGGCCGAGCAGGGTGGCCAGGAAGAGCAGCAGGACGATGAAGGCGTTCACCAGCGGCAGGGCGAAGACCCAATCCAGGCTGCCGGGGATGCCCAGCAGCAGGATGCCGTTGTTGTTGGCCACCAGCGGGCCGACGGTGTAGTACAGGGCGGCGGCGAAGGCGACGGGCAGCAAGCCGGCCAGCACGGCCAACCAGGGCGCCAGGCCGAGCAGCATGCCGGCATCGACCTGGGGCGGCTTGAAGGCCATGGCGGCGGCCTGCGCGCCGCCGGCCAGGGCAGCCGGGTCGGCGCCCTTGAAGGCGGCGGGGTCCATGCCGGACAGGTCCTCCGGCGGCTTAGCGCCATTCTTGCGCAGCCAGGAGATGGGCAGCACGATCAGGCCAGACAGCAGCGCCAGAGTGGACAGCACCAGAGTGAGCGCGCCCAGCAGCAGGCTGAGCTTGCGGGCGGCCAGGTCGTTGGCGGTCTGGACGATGGAGAAGTTGATCAGGTTGCTGGAGGTGACCCAACTGAGCGCCGGCAGGGCGGCCAT
>JAYTFQ010000471.1:0-4675 GCA_043734225.1 Anaerolineales bacterium
TCGGTCGAGTAGGTCTTGCGGTTTATCTGATCCATAAACCTGAGCCTACTCGGCCGATTTTATTCAGTCAACCCGCCTCTTTGAAGACACTCTCTTAGCGTTTGGGCGGCGTCAGTCCGACGGTGTGTCGTTGGACCCGCTCGCCTGGGCCATGCGGTCGAGGAAGCCGGCAAAGCTGTTCAGATCTCCGGCAACCGCATCGCGGCAGGGGCGCAGCCCGATCACGAGCTCCTGAAGCCGGGCCGGGCGCGAGTTGAAGGTGTAGACGTTGCGGACGATGTGCCGAAAACCACGATAATCATCCAGGCATTGGCGCGTGGCGCCGGAGAGCACAGCTGGCCGAACGCCGGCGACCTCGGCCGACATTTGGAGCAGAAGCGCCTGATGCCAGGTTGAGCCGAGGGGGATGCTGCCATCCAACGTTCGAGCGAAATCTTCAAAGACTTGCTCGACGCCAGCATAAAAGCCGTGCAGGTTGAGGGCGACGCCGTCCCAAAATCCGTCGTCACCCGTTTGCCGCGCGCGCTCGCTCAGCACCTCAGCGCGAGCGACAACGCGCTCAACGTCGCCGAGCGAACCGCGCAGCCGGGCAGCCAGAGCGGCATATTCGCCATTCACAGCGCGAGGCCTTCCCGCTCAATGACGTTCTGAAGCTCCGGCCGAGCGTGTTCGAACTCAACCAGATCCACCGCGATATCGGGCTCGAGGTCGAGCAAAGCGGAAAGGGCGCGCAGGTACAACTGTTCGTCCAGGCCCCATACGGCCAGGTCAATATCCGACCGCTCGTGGAACAGCTGTGGCTTGAGCACCGAGCCAAAGACGGCCACCTGTCTGGCGCGATATTCGGTCTGCAGTCGCTCGGCCGCCCGCCGCGCCAGCGCCAACCCGCGCTGCCGCCGGGCCTCCAGCGCCCGCCGCCGTTCGCGGGCGCGGGCGCGGGCCGTTTCCGCGAAGGCTGCGAGTTGTGAGGGGTTAGCAGAAGCAGTCATAGCGTCACCCAAGGCGCTATCCGACGCGTGCTCGAATAATGGTGCATTATACTCTCGTGGCCCGGCGGAAACCGACAGCGCTCATTTGCTTAAGGTACTCTCACGGACACGCCAAATGCCCATGATATAATTCCCGCTCTACAGGTATTTTCTAAGGTTAAACCCATGTTTCGAAACATCATTAAAGCGATTGCCGGCGACCCGAATAAGAAGGATATCCAGAAGTATTCGCGTGTCGTCGATGAAATTAACGCGCTCGAGCCGGAGTTCCGCAAGCTGACCGACGCCGAGCTGACCGCCAAAACCGCCGAGTTCCGCGCCCACATCGCCGAGGCGCTGAAGGGCATCGAGGATGCCGCCGAGCGCAAGCAGGCCGAGCGCGACGCCCTGGAAGAGCTGCTGCCGGAGGCCTTTGCCGCCGCGCGCGAGGCCGCCATGCGCGCCATCGGGCAGCGGCACTATGACGTCCAGCTCATCGGCGGCATGGTGCTGCACTCAGGCAAGATCGCCGAAATGCGCACCGGCGAAGGCAAGACCCTGGTCGGCACCCTGCCGGTCTATCTCAACGCCCTGCTGGGCCACGGCATGCACGTCATCACCGTCAACGACTACCTGGCCCGCCGCGACGCCAAGTGGATGTTCCCCATCTACCAATTGCTGGGGATGAGCGTGGGCGTGCTGCAGGAAGCCGCCCGCACCGAAAACGGCCGCAAAGCCTTCGTGGTAGACCCGGCCAAAGAGGCCGCCCAGGAAGACATGCACCAGATGCGCCTGGTGGACCGCCAGGAAGCCTACGCCGCCGACATCACTTACGGCACCAATCACGAGTTCGGCTTCGACTATCTGCGCGATAACATGGCGCTGTCGATGGACGCGCGCGTGCAGCGCGAGCGCTATTTCGCCATCGTGGACGAGGTCGATAACATCCTGATCGACGAGGCCCGCACCCCGCTCATCATCAGCGGCCCGTCGGAAGAAGACCCCACCCTGTACGTGCGCCTGGCGCAAGTGGTACGCGGCCTGAAGCCGGAAGACTACGAGGTGGACGAGCGCGACCGCACCATCAGCCTGAATGAGATCGGCGAGGCGCACGTGGAGCGGCTGCTGGGCGAGCCCCTGCGCGACCCCGACCGCCCGGAAGAAATGACCCCCGAGCAGGCGCGCATCCTGGGCCACCTGGAACAGGCCTTGCGAGCCGAGTTCTTGTTCAAAAAGAACAAGGAATATCTGGTGCAGGGCGGCAAGGTGGTCATTGTGGACGAGTTCACCGGCCGCCAGATGGCCGGCCGGCGCTGGTCGGATGGGCTGCACCAGGCGGTGGAGGCCAAAGAAGGCGTCACCATCCAGGAAGAAAGCGTCACCTACGCCACCATCACCCTGCAGAACTACTTCCGCCTGTATGACAAGCTGGCCGGCATGACCGGCACGGCCCTCACCGAGGCCGAGGAGTTCGACAAGATCTATAAGCTGGCCGTGGTGGCCATCCCCACCAACCTGGAATACACCGCCACCCGGGTCGAATCCGGGCTGGTGGAGTCGGAGATCAAGGAAGACGGCTACAAGTTCCGCTATTTCGCGCGCAAGAGCGACCCGAGCACCCCCGTGTTCTGGCGCCGCAAGGATTACCCGGATGTGGTCTACCGCACCGAGGAATCCAAGCTGCGAGCGCTGACCACCCAAATCTTGCAGCGCCATGCGCTGGGCCAGCCGCTGCTGGTGGGCACCACCTCGGTGGAGCTGTCCGAGCGCGTGTCGGACCGGCTGCGGCCCGAGCCGCTGCAGCGCCTGGCACAGGTGCTGCTCATCCGCGACGTTTGGTTTGAGAAGAACGATAAAGAAGAAGACGGCATGCTGGTGCCGGAGCTGAAGCCGCTGAACGAGGACCTGTACAAGCTCAGCCGCCAGGACCTGGCCAAACAACTGAAGGACCTGGGCCTGTCATCCAACCCGGTGGGCGAGGACAACCTGGCCCGGCTGGCGCGCGTGCTGGACCTGCCGCCCGAAAGCGTCCCGGCTCTATCTGGCGCGCTGCAATCGGGCATCGCGCACGACGTGCTGAACGCCAAGAAGCACGACGAAGAGTCGCGCATCATCGCCGGGGCCGGCGCCCGCGGCGCTGTGACCATTGCCACCAACATGGCCGGCCGCGGCGTCGATATCAAGCTGGGCGGGGAGATGGCCGAGGAAGTGGTTACGGCCGTCAACCGCATCCTGCGCAAGGCCGGCCACGCCGATCCATATGATCTGACCAACGAGGCCCGCCGCGAGGCGCTGGCCAAGGTGCAGCGCGACGACTGGGGCCTGTACCAGCCGGAGGCCGAGCACTTCCTGCAGGCCATGGACGACGTGATCAAGGTGAAAGCGGCCGGCGGCCTGCACGTCATTGGGTCCGAGCGCCACGAGTCGCGCCGCATCGACAACCAGCTGCGCGGCCGCGCCGCCCGCCAGGGCGACCCCGGCTCGTCGCAGTTCTATCTATCGCTGGAAGACGAGCTGATGCGCCGCTTCGGCGGCCAGGGCGTCTCGGACATGATGCAGCGTCTGAAGATCGACGACAGCGTGCCGATCCAGGCCGGCCTGGTGAATCGCACCATCGAGCAGTCGCAGTCGCGCGTTGAAGGCTACAACTTCGACGTGCGCAAGCATCTGCTCGAATACGACGACGTGCTCAACAGCCAGCGCAACCACATCTACGAGCTGCGCGACCGGGTGTTCCTCAAGGAAAACCTGAACGAAGACTTCCTGGAGATGGTGACGGTCGAGGTCAATCGGCGCGTGGACCAGGCCGCGGCTGATGAAGAGGGCCGCTGGAAGCTGTTCGCCTGGCTGGAAGAGTCGCAGCCGTCGCTGCCTACCGCCAGCGACGGCATTTTCCCCTCATACCTGCTTGAGATCCTGCTGCGCAACCTGGAAGACGAGGCCGACAAGCCGGCCGCGCTGCGCGAGCTGGCGCAGACGGCGCTGGAGCTGGAGCGCGCCCACCTGCTGGAAACGGTGGGCAAGCAGGTGGAAGCCGCCGATGAGCGGCTGGAATCCCAGATCAAGACCAAAGACACCGAAGTCCAACTGGCCCTGGAGGCCCTGGAAAACGAGGCCGAGGAGAAGGGCACGCCGGTCGACCCGCGCGCCGCTTATAAGGTGGTAGCCGATGTGGCCGGCATCCCGCTGAACCCCAGCCCGGCCGAGCTAAAGGACTTCGACTATAAAGCTTTTAAGAAGCAGATACCCGAGTGGGTGGAAACGGCTGTCGCCGGGCGCGCCCGCGCTGGGCTGATCACCGCCATCGAGCGCCGGGTGGGCGCCGCGCTGAGCGTGCCGCGAGATCTCAACAAGGACGAGAGCTGGGAAGTCATCCGCGAGAAACTGGTGGCGGCCACCCAACAGGCGCACGAAGCCCGCGCCGAGCGCAGCCTGGCCGACATCGAGCGCGATCTCAAGCAGCACCTGCCGGCCGAGCCCACCCGCGACGACCTGGCCCGCGCCCTGATCAGCATGGCCTTCGGCACCGTCACCGGCTTCGACCAGAAGACCCACCGCAAGGTGTCCATGCGCACGCAGCGGCTGAACTATTACTTCGCCGCCGCCGACACCACCTCCGACTGGACCGTTGCCGACCTGAAGACCGATATCATCGCGCACCTGGGCCTGGCCATGACCATGCTGCGCCAACTGTGGGGCGAGGCCGA
>JAYTFQ010000472.1:0-5620 GCA_043734225.1 Anaerolineales bacterium
GTGCAGGCCTACACCACCGACGGCATCAGCGAGCCGCACTGCTTTAAGGGTCTGCCGGCTGGGCAATACACAGTTTCGTTTGCCGCGCCCGCCGGCTACAATCCCACCACGGTCACCTCCACGCCATTGGATGTGGAAATCGGCGTGACCAAGGCCTTGGAGTTTGGCGCCCAGCCCAGCGCGGCGGTTGCCAACCAGCCCGCCGCCCGGCCGAGCAATACGGCGCTGCTGACGGCGCTGCTGTTCGCCGGCGGCGTGGTGTTCCTGCTGCTGGCGGCGGGCGTGGCGGCATTCCTGTTCTTGCGCCGGCCGAGCTAAGCGCCCGTTACCACAGTGCGCGCGCCCAGGGCCGTTGTCCGGCGCCAGGTGCCGGCAGCGCTGTGGGGCGTCGCCGCCCTGCTGTTTGGCCTGCTGGCAGCCGCGCCGCTGCTGGCCAACCCCGGCTTTCTGCTTACCCGCGGCGGGGGCGATAGTCCGTTCCTGCTGCAGCGGCTGCACGAGATGGCGGCCGCGCTGGCCGGCGGCCAATTCCCGGCGCGCTGGATGCCCAGCGCCGATTACGGCTTCGGCTATCCCTTTTTCAACTACTATGCAGCGCTGCCATATGTTCTGGCAGCGCTGTTTCATTTCTATGGCTTTTCGTATGTCGCGGCGCTCAAGCTGACCCAGGTGGCGGCGCTGCTGGTGGCGGCCGGCGGCGCCTATGGCTGGGCGCGCAGCCTGGGGCTGTCACCGGCGCGGGCGCTGCTGGCCGCCGCGGCGTATAGCTTCGCCCCGTTCCACCTGGTCAACCTGTATGTGCGCGGCGACTCGCTCTCCGAGCTGTGGGCCATGTCGTTTTATCCGCTGGTGCTCTGGGCGGCGCAGCGCTGCCTCGACCGGCCGCGACTGTGGCCCGCCCTGGCCCTGGCCGGCAGCACCGCGCTGCTGGTCCTCAGCCACAATATCTCGGCCCTGAACTTCATGCCATTCGTGGCTCTATGCCTGGCGCTGGGCGGCCTGGCGGCGCGACCGTGGCGCGACCAGCCCAGCGGCGCGGCGCGCCGAGCGGCCTGGCTGCCAGTGCTGCTCGGACTGGGCGCCTTGGCCTGCGGCCTGGCCCTAAGCGCCTTCTTCTGGCTGCCGGCCCTGCGCGAGATTGGCGCGGTTCAGTTGGCCGACGTAACCCAGGGCTACTTCTACTACGGCAATCATTTCCGGGCCGCCGACCTGGTGCAGCCCAGCCTGTTCTTCAGCACCGAGACCGTCGCCGGCCAGCCGACGCCCTTCAGCATGGGCCTGGTGCAGGCTATCGCCACTGTGCTGGGCGGGTTGGTGCTGCTGGTCGAGGCGCTGCGCGCTCGGCGCTGGACGGCGACGCACACCTTCCTGCTGGCCGGGCTGGCCCTGGCCACGTTCATGATCACGCCCGCCTCCGCCTGGCTGTGGGCGCATCTGCCCCTGCTGCGCTACACCCAATTCCCCTGGCGCTTCCTTTCGATCCAGGCCCTGTTCGCCGCCGCGCTGATCGCCCATCTTGCGCCAGCCGGCACGCCCACTGCGGCCCCAGCGGGCAGGCCGGCGCCGCGCGATGAATGGCCACACTGGGTGATGGTGGTGGCCATCGGGCTGCTGCTGGCCGTGACCACTCTGGGACAGATCCGGCCAGACTTTGTGCCGCTGACCGATGCCGACGTCACGCCACAGCGCCTACAGCTGCTGGAATACTTCTCGGCCAATATCGGCAGCACCATCGGCTTCGAATATCTGCCGCGCGCCGTCGACCCGCGGCCCTACGCCTCCAATGCGCTGTTGAACCGGCCGCCGCGCCTGAAGACACTGCAAGGCCAGGCCAGCGGCAGCCAGCTCTGGCAGCGCGGCGCCGATCAGGCCTGGACGATTTCCGCCGCTGGCGCCGCCACCATCGCCCTGCCGACGAATGACTGGCCGGGGTGGACGGCCAGCCTCGATGGGCAGCCTGTGGCGGTGCGCGCCGCCCAGGGGCTGGGCTGGATCAGCCTGGATGTGCCGGCTGGGACGCATACCGTTGTCCTGTCGTTAGGGTCCACGCCCACCCGCGCCCTGGCCGAGGCGGCCAGCCTGCTGGCGCTGGCGCTGCCCGCGGCTTACCTGATCCTTAAGGCCTATCGCCGGCAGCGCGTGCCCCGGTCAGCGGTGAGCGGCCGCTTCACGCGTGCCAACGGGATCATGGTGGCTGCCTTCGTCATCGCGCTCGGCGGCGGCTGGCTGGCGCTGCGCGCGCTGCCCATCACCGCCTCGAATCTGCCGCTGTCGATTGATTTTGACGCGCTGACCTATCTGCATCACGATGTGGTCCGGTTCGAAGGCGGAACCCAGCTGACAAGCGTGAGCTACAGCGCCGACCATCTGGCGCGCGGGCAGACTCTGACGGTGCAAACGACCTGGCACGCGGCGGGCGCCGGCACGGCCACGCTCAGCCTGGTTCCGGCCTCTAACCTGCTGGACCAGGCGCCGGCGCAATTGGCGATTGCATCTCAAAACCTGGCCGGCGCGGGCGCGGCCGCCCCGGCCAGCAGCCTGCTCGTGCCGCTTGATATCCCGCCCGGCGTGTATTTCGTCAGCGTGCAGTGGACGGACCAGGCCGGCCCACGCGCCGCGCTGACCCCTGCCGGGCACACGCGCGGGCTGGTGAACCTGGCGCCGGTGTGGATTGACGATCCGGGCCCGGCGGCCCCGGCCGGCGCGCCGCTGGCCGAGTTGGCCCCCGGCATCGCGCTGTTGAGCGCGACAACCTCAACCCCGCAGGCCGGCATACTCCAGGTCAATCCGGTGTGGCTGGCGCGACAAGACATTGCCGCCAATGATGACATTGCGCTGCGGCTGCGCGACGCGGCCGGCGTGGAGTGGGCAGCCTCGGACACGCAACTGGCCTACGGGTATTATCCGACCTCGATGTGGCGGCCGGGCGAGGTGGTGCCGGACTTCTATCGTCTGCGCCTCCCGGATGGCACCCCGCCGGGGCAGTACACACTGGACCTGAGCCTATATGACACTGCGGCTCAACATACCGCACGCACCATACCGGGCGCCATCACCCTGACCGCCACGGTGGCCACCGCCACGCCCAGGGGCGCCCGCTCGGCGCAGTACATGCTGACGCCGGCGATCAGCCTGGCGAATGTCGCCATTGTGCCGCAATTTCAGCCGGGCGATGCGCCCGAGCTGCGCGCTGATTGGCTGACCACGCAGGCCCCGCCGGCGGACGTGCACGCGCGCTGGACCCTGATAGCAGCAGACGGCACCCGCGTATCGCAAGTGCTGGACCTGGCGTATGGCTCGCCCACCACCACCTGGCCCGCCGGCGCCTATATCCAGGGGCGCGCCAGGCTGGGCACAGCGCCCAGCCTGGCGCCCGGACATTACGCCCTGGCACTGGCCCTGGTGGACGGCACCGGGCAGCCGCTAGGCCCAGAGGTGACCGTGGCGCAGTTGGAGGTACTCGGCCGGCCGCACAGCTATAGCGTGCCGCCGGTGCAGACCGCATTCAGCGCCGCGTATGGCGGCGCAATCAAGCTGTGGGGCTATGACAGCCAGCAGACGCCGGACACGTTGAGCCTGACCCTGGTGTGGAGCGCCCTGGCCGCGCCGGGGCGCGATTACAAATACTTTGTGCACCTGTTCGACCCCGACGACGGCAGCGTGCCGGCTCAGGTGGACGGCATCCCGCGCAACGGCACGTATCCCACCGCCATCTGGCTCAAGGGCGAGGTGGTGACCGATACGATCCAGTTGCCGTTGGCCGGCGTGCCACCGGGCAACTACCAGATCGCGCTAGGCTGGTATGATCCTAATCATCCGGAACAGCGGCTGCCGGCCGTTGACGCGCAGAACCAGCCTTTAGCTGATGACCGGGCGGTGCTGCCGCTCAATGTGCGCGTGCCGTAGGGGCGTTCAACTGAACGCCCCGCCGGATGTCAGGAGCTTATGATCCGCGCTCGCTATCGCCGCATCGTCTGGTTCTTTGCCCGGCTCATTGTCAGCCTGATTGTGTGGGACGTCCTGCTGCCGCGGCTGGGGCTGCGCGGCTGGTCGCGGCGCACCCGCCCTGAGCGGCTGCGGCGTTGGGCCATCCGCTTTCGGGCGCTGGCCATCCAGTTGGGCGGCGTGCTGATCAAGGTGGGGCAATTCTTCTCCGCCCGTGTCGACGTGCTGCCGGATGTGGTCACGGCCGAGCTGTCGGGCTTGCAGGACGAAGTGCCGCCGGAACGCTTCGACGATCTGCGCCGCCTGGCCGAGGCCGAGCTGGGCGGGCCGCTGAGCCAGCGCTTCGCCGCCTTTGACGAAACACCGCTGGCCGCCGCCTCGCTGGGCCAGGTGCATCGCGCCCGGCTGCGGCCGGAGACCAACGGCGGCGTGGAGCCTCGCGTGGTGGTGAAGATCCAGCGCCCGCGCGTGGAGCAACTGGTCACCACCGATCTGGCGGCGCTGGAAACCGTCGCCAACTGGATCAAGAACTATCCGCCGGTGCGGCGCCGCGCCGATGTGCCGGCGCTGCTGGCCGAGTTTGCGCGCATCCTGCGCGGCGAGCTGGACTACCTGGCCGAGGGCCGCAACGCCGAGATCTTTGCCGCCAATTTTAAAGATACCCCCGGCGTGCGCGTGCCGAGCGTCTACTGGCCCACCAGCACCCAGCGGGTGCTGACCCTGGAAGACGTGTACGCCATCAAGATCACCGATTATGCCGCCATCACCGCCGCCGGCATCGACCGGGCCGAGGTGGCCGAGCGGCTGTTCCAAACTTATCTGCGCCAGATATTTGACCAGGGGTTCTTCCACGCCGACCCGCACCCCGGCAACCTGTTCGTCGAGCCGGTAATACCGCCGGTGGCGGGCGGCCCTACCTGGCGGCTGATTTTTGTCGACTTCGGCATGATAGGCCAAGTGCCGCCCAACCTGCGCGCCGGGCTGCGCGAAATGGCCATCGGCGTGGGCACGCGCGATGCCGGCCGGCTGATCCGCGCCTCGCAGGTCATGGGGCTGCTGTTGCCCGGCGCCGACCTGGAGCGGCTGGAACAAGCTCAGGGACTGATGTTCGAGCGCTTTTGGGGCAAGACGATGACCGAACTGCAGCAGATCGACATGCGCGAAATGCGCGAATTCACGCATGAGTTTCGCGACCTGATGTACGAGATGCCCTTTCAGGTGCCGGAGGACTTCATCTTGCTCGGCCGCACCGTGGCCATCCTCTCGGGCATGTGCACCGGCCTCGATCCGCAATTCAATGTCTGGAACGGGCTGACGCCCTTCGCGCAGAAGCTGATCGCCGGCGAAACCAGCGGCGCCGGGCTGGATTTTTGGCTGGGTGAAGCCACCAACTTCGTGCGCACGGTGGTCGGGCTGCCGCGCCAGATGGAAACCGTGCTGGCCCGGCTGGAGCGCGGCCAGGTGCAGGTGGTCATGCCGCAGGTAACGCGCGAGCTGCGCCTGCTCGACAGGGCCGTGCGGCGCATGCTGGGCGGTATCATTTTCGCCGCACTGCTGTTTGCCGGCACGCAGTTCTACCTGGCCGGCCACCTGCTGGGCGGCGAGCTGCTGCTGGCCGGCGCTGGAATCGCTCTCTTATGGGCGCTGTTTTTCGTGTCCAGATAGTTTGGAAAAA